>PMYB01000122.1 GCA_003170915.1 Bryobacterales bacterium
CAGCACGCCAGCGCCACCGCCAGCACCAGATCGTCGTGCTCCTCTTCCCGCCACGCCCCATACTGCTCGTTCCCGCTGGTTGTGATCTTCACCCGCATCTCCGCCATCTCCCGCGCCAGCACCGGCCCGAACTTCAACCCCGCCGCAATCTGTAGCTCCCGGCGCTGTAACAGCAACTGTAGTCCCACAATCAGGTCCCGCTTCGGCACCCGGTAATGCCCGTTCGCATACGTCTCCATGTCGCCGCCCGTAATCAGCACCGGCCACAGCCTCGTGCTCCCCAGTCCCGCCCTCCGCAGCATGTCCATCACCGGCCGCCCTACCCCCGTCGCATCCGCGATCAAGTGGCATCGCCCCGCCAGTTCCCCCGACCGCGTCACCACCACCACCCGCTCCACCACGTCCGGATACGGTGTCCCCAGTGGCACCCGCTCCAGGTGCCGCAACCGCAGCGCTATCGTCTTCCGCCGCGCGCACATCGCCGCGTCCCACTCCCCGCTCAGTTCCGCCCGTTCCAGCACCGCGATGGCCGTGAAGTCCTGGCTCTGCCCTAGGTCCAGCCCCACGAAATACCGCCCCGTGACGGTCCCCACGTCACAAGATCCGCAGCGGCTCGAAGTCCCCCGTGATGGCCTCTTCCACCAGGTTGCGTTCGAATACCGCGCTCACCGAATCCACGAACTCGCACAGGTACTCCTGCCGGAACCACCTATCCCCCATCGTCGCCCTCTCCTCCTCCAGAAAGGCTCGCGGAATCCGCGGGCACTCGTACGCCGAAGCACGCACCCGCTCCCATTCCGGCCCGCCCCGCTGCCACGCTTCGTAGAAGAACCCCCGGCTCCCGAACGGCGTGCTCATCAGCCACAACGCCCCCGAGCTAACCGCCCGGGGTACCCTCTGGGCCGGGCCGGATCGCCTTATATAGGTCGTCGCTCACCCGCGAAGCCTCGTCCACCAGCAGTAGCGACACCGCCGAGAATCCCCGCACGGTGGCCTCGTTCCCTGGCAGTCCCACGATCCGCGATTGGTTCGGAAACTCCAGAGAGATCTGGTTGTCCCCGTCCCCCTTCGCCCGTATCCCCAGCAGCCGCGCGAATCCCGCCGCCTTCCGCACGAATTCGCCGCTCTGCCGCGCGCTCGGGCTCACCACCAGCGTCAGGCTCGCGCGCTCGGTATACGCCTGGTATACCGCCTTCGCCGCCGTGATCGTCGATTTCCCCCACTGCCTGGTGCAGTTCAGCAGTCCCCGCTTGCTGGCCGACCCCAGCATCAGCGTCTGCCCCCGGTCCGGCTCGAATCCCAGGTGCTCTCTCACCCATTCCGCCGCGTCCCGCGGCTGAGCAGGCCCGTCCTTGCCTCGCAAATCCCCGTTCCCGCTCTGGTCCCTGCTTGAAACATCCCACATACTCTCCCTCTCTTCCCAACCTACCATGGGCGCCTGCAAAAACACCCTAAAATACCCTTTTATCCGAATCCCGTTCACAACGATTTTTCGCTGAAACCAAACGAGTTAGCCTGTTAGCCAAACATCTCCGTTGTATCCTGTGACTGGATGATATGAGTTCACTCAGACGAATCAATGCTTCGCGGGCCAACGGAGCTCGCTCCCGAGGGCCGATCACCGCCGAGGGGCAGGAACGCTCTTCCGCCAACGCCATTCGCCACGGTCTCCTGGCCAAGTGTGTTGTTTTGGAAAACGAATCGGGTCCGTGTTTTGACGACCTCGTGGCCCAGCATACCGAACGTTTCGCCCCCGTCGATGGCGTCGAGTTCGGCATGATCGAGGAAATGGTTGCGGCCTATTGGCGCATGCGCCGCGCCTGGGCCATCGAGAATCGCTTAATGGAAAAGGCCCTCCGCAATCAGCCGCCCGGCGACGAGGCCGCGCGCATCGCCGCCGCCTTCTCCGAATTGGCCGCCTCCCCCGAGCTGAACCTGCTCCACCGCTACGAGGCCCGCCTCCACCGCATGTACCAGCGCGCCCTGTACAACCTCGTCTTTCTCGGGGAATGCGAATTACCAAACGAACCTAGTCCCATTTCCGAACACCAGGTGTTGCAGCTTCCCAGCGGCGTTGACGGCGCTCCCACCACCCTATAATGAGAGAAATGCCTCGGAAAATCCCGCGCGCCCTGTGGATTGTTCTGCCGCTGGCATATCTCCTCTACTTCTACCACCTGGGTGCGACCGGCCTCCTCGGGCCGGATGAGCCGCGCTACGCTTCCATCGCGCGTGAGATGGCGCGCTCCGGCGATTGGATTACGCCGCGGCTGTGGGGCCAGCCGTGGTTCGAAAAGCCCGCACTGCTGTACTGGATGACGGGCGCGGCCTTCCGCCTCGGCATCGGGCCGGACCTGGCGCCGCGGCTGCCGGTTGCCTTGATGGCTGCGGGCTTCCTCGTGTTTTACTGGTGGATTCTCCGCCGCGAGTTCGGCGCGCGCGCCGCGTGGTTTGCCACCCTCATCCTGGGCTGTTGTGGCGGCTGGCTCGTGTCCAGCCAGGTGGGGGTCCCCGATATGCCGATGACCGCCGCGTTTTCCGCCGCGATGCTGCTGGCGCTGCCGTGGATCGCCAAGCGCGACACGCGGTATTTGCCGGTTGCCGCGGCTCTACTCGGACTGGCGGTGCTGGCCAAAGGACCGGTCGCGCTGGTCTTGGCTGCGCCCCTGTGCCTGCGCTTCCGCGGCGCGCGCGATCTAGTCCGGCCCCGGGTGGTGGTGCCCTTCCTGGCGGTGGCGCTTCCGTGGTACCTGCTCTGCTACCTCCGCAATGGAACGGTTTTTCTGCACGATTTCTTCGTGGTGCACAATCTCGGACGGTTCACATCCAATGCCCTGATGCACGTGCAACCCTGGTGGTTCTACCTGCCGGTGTTGGCCGGCTCGCTGCTGCCCTGGTTCCCTCTTCTGTTTTTACTGGGGCGGCGCGCGGCCTACCGCGACCCGCGGCGCCTCTACCTGCTGGCATGGGTGGTGTTCGGGATAGTTTTCTTCACCGCCGCCACCAACAAGCTGCCGGGCTATCTGCTGCCGCTGCTGCCGGCAGCCGCGGCGCTCATGGGGCTGGCGCTGAATGAAGCCGAAACCGAAGCCGCCCATGCTGGCCCATGGCTGGCCGGCTGCGCCCTGCTGCTGGTGGCGTTTCCCATGGCCGCCCAAATGCTTCCGGCGGCGCTGGCCACGGGCCTTTCGAAGGCGCCGCTTCCCGCGTTTCAAGCCACCTGGCTGCTGGCCGTCGGAGTGGCCGCCGCGGCGTGGCTCCTCGAGAGCCGCGGGCGCCGGCTGGCCGCGGTGCTACTGATTGCCGCCGGCGCCGCCGCGGGAACCGTCTATCTGAAACGCGTGGCGGCGCCGGAACTGGACCGCACGGTCTCCGCCCGCGCGTTATGGCGCGAAATTTCCAGCCGCGCGAATGAAGTCTGCGTCGACCAAGTCGAGCGAAACTGGCGTTACGGGCTCAATTACTACTCCGGCACGCCGTTGCCGGAATGCTCCGTCGAACCCAAGCCGTTGTGGGTCCGCCAGTCTCCCGGCCAGCCGCCCAATCTCGCCGCGGCGCCGCCGGCCCCCATTTCTGCGGTTGACCTGCACACCCCCGGCGTTGTAACCTTCCTTTTCCGGAAGTGATCCATGATTCTTCCACAAACACATGCCGCGGTCCTGTTTCTGATGACCCTCAGCCTGCTGTGCTGGGGTTCGTGGGCGAACACTTACAAGCTCGCTGGGAAGTGGCGCTTCGAGCTCTACTATTTCGATTTCGCAGCGGGGGTGGCACTCGCCGCTTTCCTCTATGCCATCACAGTGGGCAACCTGGGCTACGATAGCTTCTCCTTTATGGACGACCTGATGCATGCCGGCAAGCGCCAGTGGCTATACGGGTTCATGGGCGGAGTGATCTTCAACCTGGGCAACATGATCCTGATGTCGGCCATCTCCGTCGCCGGCATGGCGGTGGCGTTCCCCGTGGGAATAGGGGTTGCAACCATTGTGGGGACCACGCTGGCCTACGCGGGCGGGCGGACGGGAAGCCCGGCGCCGCTGTTAGCCGGCTGCGTCCTCATTGCCGCTGCCGTCGTCGCCGCCGCCTTGGCCTATCGCTTTCACGCCGTTCTGAGGCACGAAGAACTCGCCAGCGCCGGAAAGGCTGCCAGCACCCGCCGCCCCAGTTCCATCAAGGGGATCGTCCTGGCGCTCGTGAGCGGCCTGCTCATGGGTTCGTTCTTCCCGCTGGTGGACAAGGCCAGAGACGGCGATATCGGCCTCGGTCCCTATGCCATCGCCGCGGTCTTCGCCATAGGCGTTTTCCTCTCCACATTCGTCTTCAACGTGTTCCTTATGAACCTGCCCGTGGAAGGCGAACCTTTGGAGATACTGGATATCTTCAAGAGCAGCCCCAAGCAGCATCTGCTGGGGCTCGCGGGCGGCGCAGTGTGGTGCACCGGCCTGGTGACGAGTCTCGCCGCCGCCAGCGCTCCCGCGGAGGCGCACATGGATACCGCGGCCGGCTATTTCATGGCCCAGGCATTCGCGCTCATCGCCGCGCTGTGGGGCATTCTGCTGTGGAAGGAGTTCAAGGGGGCCGACCTGCGTGTCAAGGCGCTGACCGTCTTCATGTTCCTCCTCTTTGTGTGCGGGCTGCTGGTTATCTCCCAGGCGTCGCTGCACGTGCGCGCTGCCTGATTGCGATCGCGCCGGCGCCGCGGCCGGTCAGGCGTCCACGTGGTGGCGGAAGAACTCCACCAGGGCCGTCTTGTTGCGGGTGGAAAGCGCGCGCGCGAGTCGCTGCATCTCCGCCTTTCCCATCGGCTGGAACGCCTTCACCAGGCGGATGTTCTCTTCCAGGTGTTGGCCGGTTGGTATCCCGACCACGGCGGTGGCGACGGGCAGCGAGAGCGCATAGTAGATCAGGTTTCGGGCGGTGGCCTCGGGCTGGCCAGCCAGCGCGTCGCGAGCGAAGACTTTCATGGCGATGACGCCCATGTTCTTACGTTGAGCCACCGGAAGCGCCAGCGCCTCGAAGCTTTGGTCGCCGGCCGTTACGGGCTTGGTGGTGCCGATCATATCCGCCATGGCGGCGTTGAGAGCCATCTGGCAGCAATCGAAATCATGGCGCTCGAGGGCCAGTTCCATCGCTGCGGGGGCGTCATGGCTGGTGATGCCGATGAAACGCGTGAGCTTCTGTTCACGGGCCTTGAGGAGAGCCTCGAGCACGCCGCCTTTGGCCTCGATACGCGCCAGGTCGTCCTCGTTCTCGAGCGAGTGAATGTGGATGAGATCCGCCTGGTCGACTTGCAGGTTCTTCAGGCTTCGCTCGATGGTGGCCTCAACCGTGGCGCCATCGCGCGAGCTGATCTTGGTAGCGAGGAAGAGGCCCTGCTTACCTCCGCGCGCTTGGAAGCCCTTGCCCAGCAACTCTTCACTGCGGCCCCGCGCGTAGCTGTCGGCGGTGTCGAAGTAGGTGATGCCGGCCTCCGCCGCCTGGACGACGAAGCGGACGGCATCCTCTTCGTTGTGTGTCTGGTAGAAGCGCTGACCGCCGCCGAGCGCCAGCATGGAGACCCGCTCTCCGGTCTTCCCCAGCAGGCGTGTGGGCAGCTTCGCCTCCGCGCCCGCCAGCGATTTTACAATGCCGGCCAAAGCGGCCGCGCTCTGAAGAAACTCACGCCTGGAAGCGCCCATATCCGCCCCCTCCCTGAGTTGAGGATAGCATGTGACGACTGAGCTATACTGGTCTCGCTTGAATCCGATATCGAAGTAAGGAGTGTTATGTCCAGGCAGATTGCCACCGCGCCGGCGGCCCAGGGCAGGCGCGATTTCTTGAGGGTGTTGGGCGGGGGCGCATTGGCCTCCGCACTGGCCTTCAATCGGCTCTCCGCGGCTGCCACGCCCGGTTCCAAACCGATGCGGGGACTTTTTCCGATCGGATCGACGCCATTCACCGATTCCAACCAACTCGACCTCGAGTGTCTCGCGGCGGAAATCAAGTTTCTGAATCGGGGTGGCGTGCACGGAGTCATCTGGCCGCAAATCGCCAGTGAGTGGACCACCCTCTCGAAACAGGAGCGTCTGGATGGGGCCGAAGCCATGGTCGCAGCCGGCCAAGGCGGCAAGACGGCCATCGCCATTGGAGTCCAGGGGCCCGATATGCCTACCGTGCTCGAATATACCAGGCACGCCGGCAAGATCGGCGCCGACGCCATCTGTTCGCTGCCTCCCGCCAACGTGACCGACGACAACGCTCTGTTCGACTACTATAAGCAGATCGGCACGGCCACCGATCTGCCGCTCTTCGTGCAGAGCCAGCCCTTCCCCATGAGCATGGACCTGATCGTCCGCATGTACAAGGAGATTCCCTCGTTCCGGCAGATTAAGGACGAAGCCGGGGACACTTTGGCGCGCATCACGGAGATCCGCACACGCACCGGCGACGGGGTCAAGGTTTTCACCGGCAACGGCGTGCGGAACATGATCAACGAGTTGATGCTGGGAGCCCAAGGCTACTGCCCGACGGTCGACCTGGCCGACATCTACGCTCAGGCGTTCGATTTGTGGTACGCGGGCAAGCGTAGCGAGGCCTTCGATATGTTCGGCCGGGTGCTGTGTTTCGGCAGCGTCAGCCAGACCGTGGGCGCGCCGCAGAAATACGTGCTGGTGGCGCGCGGAGTTTTCAAAAACACCCGCTCGCGCGGTGGGGGCGGAATGGCCGCCGGGTTCACAGGTGCGAACGCCGCGGCAGCTCCCGGCGGGGCAGCGCAGGCCGCGGGCGGCGGACGCCGCGGCGCCGCCAGGCCGTTCGACGCGGAAGGCGAGAAGACCATCCGGGCCGCGCTGGAACTCCTCAAGCCCTACATGAGGGCGTAAGCGTCCCAGAGCCGCGAACGTTAGAGAGCGGTCGGCACCGTTGAACTCGCGCGCCTCAGAACGGGAACCGCGTCGCGAACTGCAGGGTGCGCCCCGAGTTGCTCCGCCCCGTGAGCGTGCCGAAGGGCGGCTGGGCGGGACCTCGGTCCGGTTCACCGATGTCCCGCCGTCACCAACCATCTTCGCGCATTCGCTCAGAAAACGTACTTGAGCGCGAATTGCGCGATGCGCGGGTCACCCGTTCCCGTGATGGTCCCAAAGGAAGTGCTGCTGCCAACGGGATTAGAGGTGTTCGGGTTGTTGAGCAGGGTGTGGTTGAGGACGTTAAAGTACTCGGCTCTGAACTGCAGGCTGGTCTCGCGAACCAGGTGGAAGCTGCGAACGAGGGCGGCGTTCCAGACTGTCTGACCCGGACCGCGAAGAGAACCCTTGACTATATTGCCAAAGCCGGTTCCGGCGGCGCCAATGACGGGAACCGAGAAAGCGGCATTGTTCAGCCAGTTGACGCAGGCCTTGCTCCCAGGGCAATCGCCCACATTGTTGGCGTCCCTGGAGTAAGCCGGCAGGGCAAAGTTCTCCACCGCGCGATCCTGGCCCAGACCCGTCTGAGAGATATCCTGACCAGCGGTTGCGGTCAGAGTATCTCCCGATCGGTGCGTGATCAGTCCGGAGGTGCTCCATCCGTTCACGATGAACTTGAGGGCCGAATTTCCGTTGCGCAATTTGGGAAGGGCCCACACGTAGGAAATCGATACCAAGATGGGGTGATCGATGTCCGACAAGCCGCGGTCGAGCGCCTTGATGTCTGAAACATACGCCGCCGCCGGTATCCCTGTCGCGCCCTGGGGATACAGAGGATACACATACGATTCGCCCGCATTCAGATCCTCGGTATTCGAAACTCTGGTCGCTTGTGGCATGTCGTCGAATGATTTTGACCAGGTGAGGTTAGCCAATACCGACAGGCCATGGGACATCTTTTTATTCAAGGTGGCCTGCAACGAGTTGAAATTGGCATTGCCGGTCATGGAGGCCTCGACGATCTGGGCGTAGCTTGTCTTGCAGCCCGTGCCGGATGTGCATGGCCCAACGATGGGAGCCGTATTATAGACACGCCGCTGGTTCGCGCTCAATCCGGAGCCGGTGTTTACCGACGGGTTGAGTTCCAGGTTGACGAACTGATGGCGCGACCTGGAACCGGCGTAAGCCACCCGCATCGCCCAACTGGAAGTTATCTGGCGTTCGACGGTCAGGTTGAAGGTATAGGTCACCGGCACGCTGAAGTTGCCGGACGGATCGTACTCATCCACGAGGAACGCATTCGGGAACACCTGGCTGGACGGGAACGGCAGCGTGAAGGGGAACGGATTGGGATAGGGTGTTCCTTTTGTGCCGCAGCCGCCCTGGCAATACGGGTTGCTGAATGGCCCTCCGGGGTTGGCACCGGGAGCAGACCCGATCATACCCAGGTTGCTTAGCCCGACGGCGATGGTATTGGGCACATTGCCGGCCTGGTTGAGGTTGAAAAAGCCGGGAAGGCGATCCTGATAGAAGGTGCCTGCGCCGCCGCGCACCACCGTTTTGGCGTTGCCAGCCACGTCGTAGGCAAAGCCGAAACGAGGCATGAGCTTCAACCATTGGTTGTTTGCACCGTTGGGCGCAATGGCGGAGTCGCCGGGTGTGAGCAACAAGCCCGCGGGCAGGGTGTTGAACTTGGAGGTAGTCGTGTTTGACGCGTAGGCGCCGGGAGAGAATTCCTGCAACTGTCCGTTGTTGTTGTGCCATGGAGCGAATTCTTCCCAGCGCACGCCGTAGTTCAATTGCAGCCGGCGACTCACCTTCCAGCTATCCTGGGCATAGAGGCCGGGGAAGTGGTTTCGATCGTTCATCAGCTCGAAGTTTCCCTGCGAAAATGAAGTCAGGAAGCCCATCTGGAAATTCGCCATGGCATTGGGATACTGGTATGTGACGCCGCCGATTACGTTGCTTGCCACACCGAAGCTGAAGCCGCCGTACGACTGATAGACGTTTTGCACGTTGAATTGGCTCATCTCAATGTGCCCGCCGAATGCGAAGTTGTGGTTGCCTTTTACCCAGTGCACGTCGTCGTTGACGGTGTAGTTGCCGCGAATCCAGCCTGCAAACGCGGAGGACCCGGCGCCGAAATAGCCGGTGACCGATGCGGCCAGATAGGGGCCGGTCCCTGGCTGCCAGATGTTTTGCACTCCGTACCCGGTGACGTCCTGGCTTCCCGGAGGTCCGCCACGGAGAGCGACTTCACGCTGCCAGTTGAGGACCAGGTTATTCAGCAGGTGAGGTGTGAAGATGTGGGTCTCGCCGATCAGCGCGCTGTGGTAGCGGGTATTGAAGTACGACCTGTAGCTGGAGAGCATACTGGGGTCGTAGATGGCCGGCTGGGTGAACCAGTCCTGATAGTAGTGGCTAAAGAGGTGATCGGTGGAGCCGAATTGGTGATCCACGCGGGCGATGTACTCGTAAAAGGTGTTAACCGTGGCCTGCGTGTAATTGACCGGGCCTCCGATCTTCCCGGGAGCCGCATCCGCAGCGACGGTGGGAAAAGCCTTTTCGTAGGCCACGGAAGCCGGATCGAAGTCGCTGGAAGGTATCCGGTTGAGCGGATATGCCACGTTGGTGAATGGGTTGGTAATCCGTTGGGCCGCGTTCAGGCAGATACCGTTTCCATCAAAGCCGGCGGAGCACAGATTGCCAAAATCGGCATAGGGTTGTCCGGCGCGTCCTTCTTCAGCAAGGGTTGGAACCGTAGTTTGAGAGGCGTTTGAAGCCTGGTGATACATCGTGTACTGATAGCCGAAGAAGAACTGGGTGCTCTGTCCCTTGGAAATGTGCGGGATGATGACCGGCCCGCCGATGGTGCCGCCAAACTGGTTGCGGTGGATGTTATCCGGCGTGGTAGCGAAAAAAGGCCTCGCGTTGAAGTAGCCATTGCGCAGGAACTCAAACGCGTCGCCATGAAAACTGCTGCTGCCGGATTTGGTGATGATGTTGACCACCGCGCCGGCGCTTTGACCGTATTGGGCGTCGTAGTTGCTGGTTTGAACGCTGAATTCCNNACCGCGTCGGGGAACGGGAACGGCGCATTGACGTTGGTCATTTCATCTACGTTGTTGCCGCCGTTCAGGAGGTAGTTCGACTGGTTCGGCAGCGTTCCGTTCGCGCTGGTGACGACCGCGGCGGGAAATGTCTTCCCATTACCCTGGTTGACCCCGTTGCCCTGGTTGGCGGCGTCGCCTACACCGGCAACCAGCGTGATCAGCGAGGCTGCATTTCTGCCGTTCAACGGAAGATCGACGACGCGAGCCTCGTCGATGACCTGAGACAAGGTGCCGGTCGTGGTGTCCACTTGCGCCACTTCGCCCGTAACGGTGACGGTCTCTGTCGCCGATGCAATTTGCAGTCTGACATTGGCGGTCAGCCTCTGATCGGCTTGCAGCACGATGTCGGTCTGGGTATAGGACTGAAAACCCGTTGCGGAAACCGAATTGCGACCACCGCCGAAGCGACGTTGCGGCGGCGTTCAATGCGAGTTGAGAGCATGTTGATCGGGTGAGCAGATATTTCCATACATCCGGGTTCCAAGAACCCCGTCGGGTCATTCTCGTGCCACAGACGCTATGATGCAAGCAGTATCTTCAGACCTAGAGGTGTTATAAGCTGTAAAACGCCATCCGATGCACTACAGCACCAAAACTGCTTTGCTTTGCAATGATTACGTGGGTCAGGTACTTCCCCTACTAGCGGCCGCGCGGGGACCCGGCGTTTTGCATTGCGAGACTCGCGTGGCGCAGCCTGAGAGGCTGCGCCATACGTCAGAACGTAATCCTGGCGCTGAACTGCAGCTTGCGCGGCGAATTGGCCATCGAGGTGAAAATGCCAAAAGTTGCGGAATCGATACCCAATCCCGGAGCCGCGAAATGGACCGCGTTGTTGACGTTAAACGCGTCCGCCTGGAATGCCAGTCTGATCCTCTCGCGGATCACGAACTCCCGGCGTACAGTGACGTCCACATCCGCGTTGTGCGGCGCAAACAGCCCGTACGGAGCCGCGCGCGGAATGTTGCCCACCGTGTAAGCCGCCGGGTCGACGAAAGCCGTCTTGTTCAGGTAGGACGTCGTGGTGATATTTCCAGTCCCAGGCGTGCCATTCTGCCACACGCTCCCCGAAAAGCCCGACGCATAATTCGGATAGCAAGAGGCGTCGATAATGCCGCCACCGGTGCAGGTGCCGGTGATCGCCAAAGGCGCCCCGCCGCCATACGTGAAGATTCCGGAAAACTGCCAGTGGCCGATCACTGCGTTCAGCGGCTGGAAATCGCTCTTCAGCTTGCCGGCGCCGAAGGGCAACTGATAGACAAATGTGGCGCTAACCACGGTTGGGTGATCGATGGTGCCCGGTCCTTTTTCGAGGAAGTCCTTGTTCGGATCGCGCACCCCGACCAAATCGTCCAGTTCCTTGCTGTAAGCGTAATTGAACATGAACGTCAAGCCGTGCGATAGCCGTTGGTTGAGCGAGATCTGGAGCGAGTTATAAGTCGAATTTCCAACATCCAGCCAGGGATCGGAGATACTGCCATATTGCGGGAAGGGCTTCAGCGCCTGGGCGACAGTTCCCGTGAAGTTCGGGAACGGGGTTTTGAAGCTCGGGAACATGGCCTGAACCGTTGCCAGAGAGGTCGCGCTCAGAGTTGAACTGAGGGTCCCTTGCAGCGGAAGATACGTCACCGGAATCTGGTTCGTCATGGGCCCGGCGACCCCGGCGCCCGGCAACCAATGGCCCGCGCTGGCGCTATAGGACAAGCTCAACATCATGTTCTGCGTCAGCGAGTGCTGCACGTTGAGATGCCAATCCTCGTAATACGGAGCTTTTCCGCCGAAAGCGGGATCGCCGTAAGTCATCGTGGCAGCCGTGGAGGGGCCAGCCCACGGCCCTCCCGCCGCCAACGCAGCCGCGGCGGTGATATAGCCAATACCGTAGCTGGGGTTGATGTACGGCGGGGGATACGCGATCCCCGGGACGCCGTTCTCCCAAATGTATGCCGGCTGCCCAGTGGCAACCGAGGACTGGGCGTTGCTGCCGTTAAAACCAACCTGGCTCAGCCCCTGTCGTCCGTTGGTGCGCCCGCCTACGCCGCCGGCGTGCGCGTAGAATATGCTGTAGCCCGCCCGGATGACGGTCTTCTCGCCCACGCGGTAGGCGAGCCCGATGCGAGGCCCGGGGTTGATGTTGTGCCGCTGGACGGGAGTTGCGCAATTACAGCTGTCGGTACCAGTGCCGGCAAATTGCAGCGCTCCCGGAATGCCCCCCGCGATCGGGTTGGCCAGATTTGGATTGAAGAAAGACATCCTGTTAGCCACTTCCGAGAACGGACCCCATATGTCCCAGCGGAGGCCCAGATTCAGGCTCAGGCGTGAGTTGACTTTGAAATCGTCCTGAACGTACCAGGCGTATGTCTTGTAACGCCCGCCGGTCTCGCTAATCGAAGCTTGCGTAACGGTGCTGCTGTCCACCATGCCCAACAAATAACTCGCATACCCAAGACCGGTTGTGCCGCTCAGCGCTCCGTTGACAAACTGGGCCGTCTCATTGTTGCTGAACGTGAAGGCGGCGTTCAAAGCGAAGGTCTCATTGTCCTGGAGCGTCTGCCACTGGAACCCGAACGTAAGGTTGTGCCTACCTTTGGTCCACAGGAAATTATCCTGCACGTCAACTGTGTTCTGCGCTTCGTTGTATACATGAGAGTTGGTTCCGTCCCAGCTCACGGGAGCGTTTTGGCCGCCAAAGCTGATGTCCGGGAACGCCGAGTTGGCGAACCCGGCCGGCAGACCGTTGAGGCCTGCCTTCCCGGGATAGTTGCCGTTGGCGGTGGGGTCCGTCAGAGGGATCCACATACGGCTCAAAGACAAACTGGCCTGGTTGACGAGGGTCGGGGTGATCACGTAAGAATCGTGAATCTGCGCCACGGTCGAGTACTCGATCACGCCTCTTCCGTCCGTGTAAGGTGTGGGCAGCGTCGACGTGGTGACCGGTGTCAGGCTGCCGACGATCGGCCAGGCATACTTGCCCGTGCTGTACAGGCCGAAGATCCGGTGCTTGTCGCTCAGGTTGTAGTCCATCTTATCCGTGGTGCTATCGTTATTGACCGTGCTCGGCAACATGGCCAGGTAATTGTTCGTGATATTGCCGTTGGTGGGGGGCGGAAGATAAGACGCAAACGACTGGGAAATCTTTGAGATGTGGCTCGTCGGGATGACGTTGTTGGGGAACGGTGTCCGCGCCGCGGTCCCGGTCGCGCTGGTGGGATCGTAAATCAGTTGCGGGAACGCGCTGAAGTCGCCCGTCCGCTCGGCCGTGGTCGGTATGCTCTGGTAGCCGACAGGGGTCGTGGCCGAAACCAGACGGTATCCATCGTAGTTGCCGAAGAAAAACAATTTGTTCTTCCGGATGGGGCCGCTGATGTTGGCCCCGAATTCATTCTGATGGTCGGCCGGCAAGACCGCCGCGAAGAAACCTCGGGCGTCGAAATCGGTGTTCCGGAAGTATTCGTAGACGCCGCCGTGGAACTGGTTGCCGCCCGACTTGAGAACGTAATTCTCCACGCCCTGCCCTTCGTACATGGCCTTGGCGCCGGCCGTCTCTACCTGAAACTGCTCCACGGCCTCCACCGAAACCCCGAACGCCAGATTGCGCGTGTCGGCCTCGGTCCCGGCGCTGGTCAACGGCAGACCCTCGATGTAGACCTCGTTCTGATAGGTCTGGCCGCCGTTGAAGGAACCGGTAGATGGACCGGCCGCCTGCGTGCTGTAGTTGTCGACGCCTACGGCGAGGCCCGCGAATGCCGAAGGATCGCGGGGAGACCCGGCCGCGTTCATCGCCAGCGGAAGGGCGTCGTAGACATTGTTCTGCATTGACGAGCCAAGTGCAACATCGTCCGTCTTCAGCACAGACGGCGCGGCTTCCACCGTTACGGACTGGCTCGCCGCTCCGATTTGCAGCTTCAGCTCCAGACCCACGTTCGCCAGCGCATCCACTACGACGTGCGTCTGAGTGAGGGTTTGAAATCCGGTGGCTGCGACCGTGACCGTATACTCACCGGCCGGAAGAAGCGGGAGCGCGAAGAATCCAGCTTCGCTGGTCTTGCGATCCGTCCGGCCCCCGGTCCCAAGATTGGTTGCGGTTACCGAGGCGGCGGGTACAGCCGCACCCGATGGGTCGGTGACCGTGCCTTGGATGGTGCCAGTGCCGCCGGCTTGGCCGTATGCCAAAGCCGCTGCTAACACTAATGCCGAACAGGAAACAAAACAACGCATGCGAAGCACCTCCTGTTGCGTGCGGACTAGTATCGCACTGGAGGTGCCGGGAGTCAATCGCAAATGACCGTGCGAATTCTGTTTTGCATAGTGAAACTAATCCGCGGGACGGTTGCCGCTGAAACCGCCGCTGGCTCAACTAATTGGGGGAAACCCCGGGAAATGAGTGCGAGACCAGCCCCCAGGCGCTTCGTGTCTCATTGCAGAACCGGGAGTGGTGAGCTATCGAGGCATTTTGAGTCTCGGGCTGACAGGGCTGTCGGCGGCGTCACGCTTATACCGTAGTCGCGGCATCGGGGTGCTCGAGGCTGTGCCCGCCCAACGAAAAAATGAAGCGGCTGCCTTGGCCCACGGTGCTTTCTACGCCGATGGTTCCCCCATGCAGCTCCACCAGACGCCGGGTGATGGCTAATCCCAGGCCGGTGCCCTCTTTGGCGACGCTGGGGGGACCGCCAACCTGGTGAAACTCGTCGAAGACCGACTCCAGCTCCGAGTCGGGAATGCCGATCCCGGTGTCGCCGACACAGAAACCCGCGGCGTCTTCGCGGCTCGAGTCGGCAATCCACACTCGGCCGTTCTCCGGAGTGAACTTGACCGCGTTGCTCAACAGGTTATAGAGCACCTGCTTGAACCGCGTCCGATCGGCGCGAATCCACATGCCGTCGGAGATCAGGTTTTCGATCGGGATATTCTTGATTCCTGCGAGCGGCGCGATCACGGAGAGAACTTCTTCCAGAACATCGGCCGGGCGGAACACTTGGCGGTTCAGATCGATGCGCCCGGCCTCGATTCTGGAGATATCCAGCAGATCGTTGACCATAGCGAGCAGATGCCGGGCGCCCTCCTGGATGTTGGCCACAAACCGCGGGTAGGGGGGAGGCACGGGTCCCGCGGACTGCTGACTGAGGAGGTCGGAGTAGCCTATGATCGCGTTCAGCGGCGTCCGCAGTTCGTGGCTCATGCGCGCCAGAAACTCGGTCTTCATCCGGTTCACGCGCTCCACTTCCCGATTGCGCTTCTCCAGTTCGGCGGCGGTGCGTTCGAGCTGAATGGTCCGCTCCGCCACGCGGCGCTCCAGGTCTTCGTTCAGGCGCAGCACTTCCTTCTCCGCCAGCTTGCGCTCGGTGATGTCGGTGGCCACCAGGCAAATCCGGGTCACGTCATCGAATTTCGTCGGGGAGAGGGAAAGCTTTGTCCACACGGCGGTCCCGTCGCCGGCGAGCAATGGGATCTCTTCATGCACGTTCCCGGCGAGGACGTCGGCGAGCAGTGGCTGTAGACGATGCCCGTGTTCCGGTGCGACGAAACCTGCGAGCGATGCGCCCATCACCTGCTCCAGCGGCGTCTTGAGCATCTCGGAGAAGCGCTGGTTGCTGTAGGCAATGGTGCCGTCCGCCATAAGGACGACCGCTCCCTCGTTCATCGTATCGAGGAAAATCCGGTAGGCCTTCTCCGCGCCCTTCAACACATAAACCTGCTCCCCTTTGGGCCCCGATGCCACTACGGCATCCACCTGACCCCCGCGAATTGCGCGGATCGTATCCTCGGCCTCTTCCAGCCGCTGCCGGAGCGCCTCCAGTTCGAGCAAGAGTTCTTGTTTGCGCATACCAGCTCCCGGCCTCAGTTGGGGGTCGGTCGTCTGCCTCCGTTGGACCTTCCGGCGATCATACCGGCCCCATGCGAAGGTCACCGCTGGGGCGCACGTCAAGGCCGAACAGCTTGCCTTCCAGATCCGACAGATCGCCGATGAACCTGCGCAGCGGCAGAGGCAGCGCCTTCAAATTGGCAATGGCGCGGGTGAAGGCCGGCGTGGCTCCCGTCACATAGAGCCGCAAAACGTATACCTGGTTGTCGGACACCTTCAGGTAGCGTTCATAGCGGCGCGTAGCGTCCTGAGTTTTCTCACGCGGCATTACGGATTCCTCGGACGGATTCGGATCTCGGGCCGCCTCGCTGGGCGTGCCGCCGCACCGCGGTGCGCTTGACGGGAACTGTTGGCCAAATCATGCCGCCTTTTCCGAAAACCCCGCGACCTTCGGCGACTCTTCGGCTTTGTCCGATTCGGCGATACGGCTCAACAATTAAGACTATTTCGACTCTACTTATCTTAATATCGCGAATGGCGCTTTGCAAGGATCGTAAGCGCGCTCGGCCGGACACGCCGCATGTTACCCTGATTCGGCGGCGGATTGTTTGTGAAGCGATTTCCTTTTCTCGACTGGATGCGCGGGCTGGCCGTGGTCGTCATGATCCAGTGCCACGTATTCAATTCGTTCGTGCGCCTGGACCTGCGGGAGGGCGGCCCTTACGTGCTCTCGCAATTCGTCGGCGGAATGGCCGCGCCGTTGTTCCTCTTCATGGCGGGCATGACGTTCGCCTTCCAGTTGGAGAGCCTCGAGCGCCGCGAGCCGAACCGGTGGCGGCGCTGGCGCATTTCCCTGCGGCGCGCGGCCTACATCCTGAGCATCGCATTCCTGTTCCGTTTCACCAATTGGGTGGCCAGCTTGCCCCATGCGGACGTGGACGAAATCACCAAGGTGGACATCCTGAACTGCATGGGAGTGGGGATGGCGGCGGTCTCCCTGGCGGCGCTGTTCGAGTTCAAGGGGCGCGCGCGCTTCGCCGTGCTGGCGGGGCTGGCGATCGCCGCGGCGGCGCCCATCATGGCCAGCCTCGCGTGGGGCGGAACGCCGGCGATCGTCCAGGAATACCTCGTGCCCGGTCCCGGCCGCCCGCGATTCCCGTTCTTCCCGTGCGCGTCCTACGTCGCGTTCGGCCTGGCCGCCGGCGCCATCGTCAAGCGCACGGCCGCGGACCGGCTGGACCGGCTCATGCAGTGGTCCGTGGCGATCGGATTCGCGTTGGTCTTCACCGCGCAGTATTTTTCCAACATCCCCTACTCCGTCTACCCCCACTCCGACTTCTGGAAAGACAGCCCGGCGCTCATCCTGATCCGCGTGGGCATCATGCTGCTGATGATGGTTGGAGCGTACCTCTGGACCGAGTTCTGCATGGGGACCGGCTGGAGCTGGATGCTATGCTTCGGGAAGACTTCGTTGATGGTCTATTGGGTGCACGTGATGCTGGTTTACGGGGACGTGGCGAAGCCGCTCAAACGCGCGCTATCGATTCCGCAAACCGCGCTGGCGACTCTCCTGGTGATGCTGTCGATGGTGGCACTCGCTGCCGCGTGGCTCTGGTGGAAGGCGCGCCGGGCCGAATCAAGAAGCGTCGGTAAGCACGCCCTTCCCGTTTCGGGCGGCTAATTCCTCTGCCAACTTGTCGATGGAGACGCTCCGCAAAACGCCCAGCATGGCCTCCTGCGCTTCGGCCCAGACGCCACGGGCCGGACACCACTCCTGGCGGGTGCAAGCGTGTTCCGAGCCGAGACAAAGGTTGAGACGCATGGGACCCTCGATAGCCTGCACCACATTCAGCACCGACGCGCCGCGGTTGGCCTCCGGGAGCTCGAAGCCCCCGGTGTTGCCCCGGTGCGAAATCACCAACCCGGCGCGGGTGAGGCTTTGCAGTACTTTCGAAAGGAACTGCTCGGGACATTCGGCCGCCCGGGCCAGTTCCCCGCGGCTGGCGCGCGTTCCCGGCGGTAGCACGGCTAAGTGGATCATCACCCTCACGGCATAGTCGGCGGCTCTTGTCAGTTGCATATGAGATATATCCCATTGTACCCTTAGCGCCGCATTCGGCGCTGCCGGCGCAGCCGGAGTTGGCGCGCGCGGGCTGCTCGAAGCCTGCCGGGGTGCCCTCTGGGCCGGGCACTACTGGTAGCTGATGGTGATTGTCGTGCCGCCCGAGGCGCTGCTATCGAACGCGGTCCGATTGCCCTGCGTCACCGTCACGTGGGAAATCTTCGAGTTGGCGTTATTGTGCGCCAGGTGCCTGTTAGTGGCCCCGGCGTGGAACGAACCGAAATCCGAGGTGACCTGCAAGCCCTGGCCGTTGTTGCCCGTGGTGACTGTGATATCGGTCGAGGCGTAGCGCACGGCCACCGTGCACTTCTGCCCCGAGAATGTCACCGTCCGGTTATTGCCGGGCATGGCGACCACCACCTGGGTGACGGATTTTCCGGCGTTGGGGTGAACTCTCGTATTTGTGCCGGTGCCGCCCCAATTGGCCCACGGAACCCCCCGGGATTCGATGGTCAGAGACCCGTCCGCAATGATGATGGGTGTATCGGCGCCCTGCGCCCATATGTGGACGCACCCGCCGATCGTAATCGCCAGGAGCGCTGCAAATACTGCCGTCAGGCTGCACTGTTTTCGATTGAAGCTGAAGTGAGTGGGTATCATAGCGTCCATTCCCTCCCGCGATCCGTATCCAGCGTCATCTCCCCCCCGCGAGCCGGGCAAGCTGGCTGCGAGCATACTGGATATCGGGCCGGGCCAAGTATGTACTGTAGCTATCAGAGTGCCACTTTTGTTCCAGGCCCGCAAGCAGATTCGAAGCTTGATTGGCGTGCTCCCGCGATTTTGCGCCGGCGCCCAGGGCGGCGGCCGCCCGCGATGCCACCAGCCAGCAGCGCCACTCCGCCTCCTCGCGGCCAGTGCGCGCCAACTCCGGCTGCGCCGCCAGCGCCGTATCGAGCGCTTTGCGAGCATCGCCCTCCGCCAGCAAAGCCTCCGCCTGCGCCAGCCCGGTTTCCGCTATCAGCGACGGTTTGCCCGACTTGACGGCCAGCGCCACGGCCTCGCTGGTGGACGCCACGCCGTCGCGCCGAGCGCCAGTGGCGGCCAGCGCCAGTCCCAGCACGCTCCCGGCTTCCGCCGCTGCCTCGTTGCTCAGTCCCGCTTGCGAGAGCAAACGCCGGCCACTCGCCACGGCGACCGCGAATTGCCGCTGGCTGAGAGCCACCCGGCAGCGTACCGCGTCCAGTTGCGCCTGCAAGCCCCGGGACGCTCCGGGGCTGGCCGCCTCCAGTGCCTGTTGCGCTTCGCCGTACCGCCCAAGCTGCCACAGTATTCTGCTCGAATCCAGCAGGCTGTAGGCCGAATTCAATTGGTCGCCGGACTGTTTTGCGGCGTCGTATGCTTCGCGGTAATACAGCAATGCGTCGGGCCAGCGCTCCTGCGACTCGAACACCGTGCCGATACCCTGCTGGGCCAGCGCTATCTGGATTTGGTCTCCGAGCTTGCGCGCAATCTCGAGCTGCTGCTGGAAAGACCGAAGCGCGGCCTGGTAGTCCCCTTTCTCCCGCTGCGCCCGGCCCATCAGGATCAGCGCTTGGGCCGTCTCCTTCTGGTATCCTCCGCGCTGGTACCACGCCAGCGCCTGCTCCACATTGCGCAAACCCTCGCCGGTTTCGCCCCGCTGCAACTCGAGGCTTCCCAGCGACAGCAGCGCCCGCGCCTGGTTGCGTGGCGACTTGTAGCGCCGCGCGTACTCCAGCCCTTGTGCGAAGTACTTCCGGGCCTCGTCGTCTTCGCCTCTCACAAAGTATGCGTTGCCCAGGTCGATTAACCCGCGCGTGGTGAGGTTCTCCAGGCCATTGGCGCGCGCCAGGTCGATGGCCTCGGTGGCGTAGTCCTGAGCTTTCGCGCCGTTCATGCGGTGCTCCGTGTTGCTCAACTGGAGCAGCACCAGAATCTGCTGATGCAGGTTGCCGGTGCTCCGGCACATCTCGAGCGCCTGCTGGAGTTGCGCTTGCGCCTCGCTGCTCCGGCCGAGCCGGTTGGCCAGCGTGGCGCGTTGATAGAGCACCTCCGTCACGCCTTCCAGGTTGCTCAGGCTGCGATACAACGGCGCGGCCTCGTCAAACGCAGCCGCCGCTTTGGCCCGATCCATCTGGCGGCCATACAGAATCGCCAGCCGGAGCCACGCCGCGGGATTCTGCGGCTGCCGCCGGGTGGCCTCCTGGTAGCTCTCGACGGCCTCCTTCAGCTTCTCGTTCTTCTCGTAGGCCCGGCCCAGATCGACGTAGGCGTTGGCTTTGTCGTCCTCCGGCGTCCGCTGCACGATGTCGCGGTACTTCTCCACCGCCCCGGCGAAATCGCCCGTCATCGTCAGGTGAAGCGCTTCCAGATACAACTGCTCCACTCCGCTCAGCCGCGAGCTGGCCCCGGGCGGCGTGGCGCGCAGCATCTCGTCCTTGGCTTGGTCGGCATAGTCCAGTTCCAGCCACGCCTCCGCCAGGCGCGCGTGGGCCATCGAGAACCGGCCATCGCTCGCGGCCGCGCGCTCCAGTGCCTTGCTGGCCTTGTAGTAGGTTCCATCGCGTAGCGCCGTCACGCCTTCCTGGTACCAGCGGAGCGCGTCCGGCGCCGGCCGATACCGTCTGGCCGGCAACCACCACCACCCCGCCAGCACGGCCGCTGCCAGCAGCGCGAGCACCGCGATGGAAGTCGCCCGCGAGCGCCGCAGAGGCCGGGCAACGGCGGCAACCATGGAAACGGCCAGCACCTCCGTCTCCCGGCTTTCCGGCTGCGCCAGCGCCGGACCCAGGGGGCACCCCGCCGCCCGCAGATCGGCCGCCATCTCATCGGCGGACTGATACCGCGCCTCCGGCTGCTTGGCCAGGGCCTTCAGTGCGATGCGGTCCATCTCCGGAGTTGCTTGCGGATTGAACTGCGAGGGGGGTGGAGGATCCACGTGCAGCACCGCCGCCAAAATCTCCACCGAGTTGGCCCCCGAGAAGGCGGGCTTCGCCGCCAGGCACTCATACAGCACCGCTCCCAGCGAGAACAGATCGCTCGCCGGACCCAGGGGCGCGTCCTTGGCCTGTTCCGGCGACATGTACTGAGGCGTGCCCAGAATGGTTCCTTCCATGGTTGCGGAAGTCAAGATGGTGGAGGCGTCCTGGCTGGGCGGAGCCTCTTGCATCTGTTTAGCGAGACCGAAATCCAAAACCTTCACCTCACCCCGCTCGCCCAGCACTATATTGGAAGGCTTGATGTCGCGGTGGGCGATTCCCTGGCGGTGGGCCTCGCCCAAAGCCTCCGCCACCTCTTCGACAATCCGCAGCGATTGCGCCACCGGCATCGGGCCGCTGCGCAGCACATGAAACAGGTCCTCGCCGCTCACCAGCTCCATCACGATGAAGGAGTGCCCTTCGGGGGTTTCTCCATAGTCGTAGATGCCGGCGATATGCGGATGGTTGAGAGCCGATGCCGCGCGCGCCTCCCGCAGGAATCGCGCGCGAAACTGCGTGTTCTCCGGTGAGGCGGTGGAGAACTTGACGGCCACCCGTCTGCCCAGATGAGTGTCTTCGGCGACGTACACCACTCCCATGCCGCCGCGGCCGAGATTGCTCAGAATGCGGTAATGGGAAACCGTCTGCCCGATCATACCCAGATACGCCTATTCTCCGCCAAACCGCGCTGGGAACACAAGTTAGGGTGAAGCGACTGTCGCGGCGAGATGCCGGCGTGGCACAATGATCGCATGTGGAACCTGATCCGGATGGGCGCGCTGGCTTGCGTGGTGGTGGCTGCCGGCGGCGTGTGCGCGGCGGACAATTCTTTGACCACTAAAGAGAAGGCCGCCGGCTGGCAACTTCTGTTCGACGGCAAATCGTTGGCCGGGTGGGAAGATCCCGCCAAGAAATCTCCNNTTTGCCAGAGATACGTACAGCGATTTCGAACTGGATTTCGACTGGAAGATTTCACCGGGCGGCAACAGCGGCGTCAAATACCGGATTCAGGACCGCGTGTTTCTGCTCGCCCGCCCGGGAATGAAGTTCGAGGACCTGGTGAACCTGACCCTGAAGGACCGTCCCAAGGGGCGGCCGGAGCGCGGGCAGGAATACGTGATCGGGTTCGAATACCAGATGCTGGACAATGCCCTGAACGCCGATGCCCGCGTTGGTCCGAGCCACCAGGCGGGCGCCCTCTACGACATGTTTCCGCCGTCTCGGGACGCGACGCGCCCGGTGGGCGAGTGGAACCATTCGCGGCTGGTGGCCAGGGGCGAGCACGTCGAGCACTGGCTCAACGGCGTGAAGGTGGTGGATGCCAGCCTGGATGCGCCGGAGGTGGCGCGGGGTACGGGCGCGCGCTGGGGCGCGGGCTCCCCGGTGTACGAGTTGCTGGTGAAGCACCCGCGCAAGATCTGCCAGATCTCGCTCCAGAACCACGACACCGAAGCGTGGTTCCGGAACCTCAAGATCCGGCGGTTGAAGTAGCCTCGAATTCGGGGACAGACCGCTCTGTCCGCGCGGCGCAAAAAGCCTGCGCCGTGGGACAGAGAGGTCAGTCCCCTGCGCGGTGCAGGCGAGGGAGCGCCATCAACGCGGCGCCATAAAGCAGCAGGGAGAGGAATAGCGCGGCTTTGCGGTCCTGATGAAGGTCTTCCACCACCAGGCGGTAAGCGCCTGCGATCATCACCGGGTAGATCAAGCGGGAGAGTTCCAGCAGGTTCCAGCGCGATCCGGCCCAGGCGAGCAAGAGAGCGGCGGCGGCGAGGACGCCGGTGTGCAGAGTGGCACAGTAGGCGTGGCTGGCGCCCGCGCCGTAGAGAGCGTGATACGCGGTGGTGAGCGCGCCGGCCGCGATTCCGGCCGCAAGCCACACCAGCGCGCCGGCCACGACCAGACGAAAAGCCTGCAAGCTCCACGTGCCGCGCTCCGCTCGCCGGTGGCGGGCGGCCAGCAGGTAGCAGACTGCGGCCGCCAGCGCAGCCGCGCCAATCGCGGCCGGCTTCTCGCCGGGCCACGTGGCTTCGCCCAGCAGGAAGTCTCCAGCCTGTTCGAGCGCGCTCGAGGAAACCAGCGCCAGCAAGAGATACACCGCGCCGTGCACCTGGAGCGTCAAACGGCCGAAGAAGCCGCCGGCCCAGATGCAACTTATCGCCAGGGCCAGCCACACGGCCGATGCGGCGGCGCCGGAAAGCAAAATGCGGCTGCCGGCCAGGGCCAGCAGTATGCCGAACGTCGAGTAAGTGTAGAAATTGCGGCCGTGCGAGCCGTGGCGGTCGAGCAGCGCAAACGACACCACGTAACAGGCCGCGGCGCAGGCCAGTGCGAGGGCGCCGATGGCGGACGACTGGTTCGAGAGGCGCAGGCCGCCGCCCACGCCGATCAGAAAAGCCAGCGCGCACTGCGCGGTTTCAAAGGCCGTGAAGGTGAAGCCGCGGAACAGCGTCCGGATGATGGTGCTCGTGAGGTAAATGGCCAGCAGCAACACCTGGGAAGCTAGCAGCCACGAGTACGGAATGGGCGCGTAGGCCTCCGGCAGGCCGCGCGCGTTGGTGACCAGCCAGGTGGCCAGCAGGACGGAGAGATCGGCCGCGGTGGCGGCCAGCCAGCGCTCGCTCAGCCAGTGGTCGAGGCAGGCGGAGGCCTCGACGGCGGCGGCGGTCGCCAGGAAAACGAAGGTGAAGGGCAGGACGTCGTGCGTGGCCATGAGCAGGCCGGCGGCGGTGCCGAGTCCCGCCAGGGTGGTGATGGTGGCCACCACGAGCAGGTCCTTGCGCCAGGAGACCGCCAGGCCGAAGACGGTGAAGAGGAGCAGGATGGCCCCGGCCGTCCAGGTGGAGATGGCGTGAAAGCGCAGGGTGGCCTCCCACAGCAAAGGCGCGAGCACCAGCACGGAGGTCAGGCTGCGCAGCGCGGTTTCGATGCGGTGCGCGGCAGGCGTGCGCGCGGCCCACACCAGCCAGAGGAGGGCGTAGAGGAGGCCGATGGCGACACCGGCTTGGGGCGCGAACGTTCCGGTTTCGGTGAGGGCGCGAAGCAGGTAAGCGCCCGCGAGACCGAGCAGGGCGCGGCCAAGTACGGGGAGGAGCGCGGTGGTTTCGGGCAGAGGGTGGGGGTTGGCAGGGGGAAGCGGCTGCTCTGGGCAAGCTAAAGCATGCCCCACCTTGAGCAGTTGCTCGAGATGGGCGACACGACGCGCGAGGTCGCGGACCTCGCGCTCGAGATCGTCCGGCATGGGAACCTCCTCAGGTTTCGCTGCGCTCGGGCCAGGGGGGCAGGAGTATCACCAGCACCACGAAAATCACAAAGGGCAGAATCATCAGGCCGACGGCCGTAAACAAGCCTTCGCGCGCGGCGAAGGACACTTTGTAGGTGGTGTATCCCAGAAAACTTTTCGAGAACAACTGGCCGCCGATCACCACGTTCCAGCGCATGGCGAAGATGCCGACCATGGTGAGCAGGGCCGCCGTGAGGTACATAACCCGCCGCTTGGCCTCGGAGAACTTCCACAACTGGTTGGCCGCCAGCAGTGCCAACGGGACCAGGGTCCCCAGGAGGATCTGCAAGATGATCTGGGAGAACATCAGGCGCGTGTGCACCATGAAATCCAGGCTGCGGAAAGATTCGTCGGCTTCGTAGGTGCGGTGCACCAGGTCGAGCATCTCGAGGGTGAAGTCGATCAGGAAGGTGTAGAAGAGATACTTGCCGATGGTGTCGAGGCAGCGCATGTCGATGGGTATCTTCTTCACCTTCACGGAAGCCATGTACAGGAGCAGCACGGCGGCGATTCCGGAGGTCATGGCCGAGAACAAAAAGACGATGGGCATGAGCGGCGTGGACCACCAGGGGTTGGCCTTTATCGAGCCGAAAATGAAGCCGACGTAGCCGTGCAGCAGAAAGGCGGAGGGAATACCGATGACCGTGACGGTGTATCCCACCTTGTCGTCGATGCGGCGCGCGGCGGGGCTGACGTTCTCCGAGCCCAGGGTGAGCGCCTTGTAGACCAGGCGCATGAAGCCCGTGGTGGACTGCGCCATGCGCACGATATCGACGCGGTAATCCAGCCAGATTTCGAGCAGCAGGACCACCGTGAGGTACCAGAGGTAAACAAACCCGAACATGGCCATGGCCGAAGAGGTGTGGGGCGTGAGGTACATCTCCATGGAACGCTCGGGGTGGCCGAGGTGGAGCTGCAAGGGCAGGGGAGCCACCAGCAGGAACGCGAGGGCGGTGAGCAGCGCGAGGCGGTAGGTGGGGCGTACGGCTTCGACTTTGAAGACGCGCTCGAGCGACGCCAGGATGAATGCGCCGGCCACCAGGCCGGTGATGTAGGGGTAGAGCACAATGAGGAGGCCCCATTGCAGCTCGATTTCGTTGGGGTACATGAAACCATCGACGCCGGGTATCATCGTTCGCTCCTCATCTCACCGAGCCGTCCAGGTCCTTGTAATAGACCTTCGCTCCGGTTGCCATGTATGGCTTCAAGATCTGCACCTTGTTGTGGCGCAGAAATTCGTGCACGGGGTCCTTGGGGTTCTTGAAATCCACCAACTGGCGCGCGCCGGTGGGGCAGTTTTCGCAGCAGGCGGTGGTGAGCCCCTGGGTGATGCGGTGGTAGCAGAGCGTGCACTTGTCCACCGTTTTCGTATCGGGATGCAGGTAGCGGCAGCCGTAAGGGCAGGCCTGCACGCAGTAGCGGCAGCCCAGGCAGTAGCTCTGATCCACCAGCACCACGCCGTCGGGGCTGACGAAAGTGGCGCCCACGGGGCATACCTGCACGCAGGGCGAATGGGCGCACTGGTTGCAGAGCTTGGGGACGAAGAAGCTCTTCACACCGGTATGGGTGGAGGGCGGGAAACCGTCGATGGCGCCGTTGGGCGAATCGACCTGGGGCTGCTGGTCTTCCGTGACCTGGTAGCGCTCGACCCAGGTGCGGAAGTAGCCGTCCGGCACATGGTTCTCGTTGGAACAGGCGCGCACGCAGTTGCCGCAGCCGATGCACTTGTCGATATCGACGATCATGCCCCACCAGTGGTCGGCCATTTTGTAGGCTTCGGTGGCAGGCTCGGCTCCGGTGATCTGCTCGAGGGTGGCCCCCGCGGATGCCAGAACCAGGAGCTTGCCGCCTATCGTGAATAAGTCTCTCCGACTGATCTCCATGCGATTGTTCCTTGCCTCAGAGGTGCGGGTTGTGCGGTTGATGGCACGAATTGCAGGTCATGCCGCCCGAGTGCTCGGCGGTGACCACCTGCGGAAAGCCCGGGGGTTTGGCTGCGTCCTTCTCGTGACACCGGCGGCAGAGGTTGGCGACATCGGGCAGCTTGGGGACGTGGGCGGCGGGGTCATTGGCGTGTGACGCCAGGGGACCATGGCAGGCTTCGCAGGCGACGTGCGCGTGCTTGCCGGCGGCGCGGGTTTTGGCCTCGTCATCGTGGCACATGACGCACTGGTCCTGGCCGGCGTAGACAATGGGGCGCTGGCGGATTTCCATGAGCGCGGCGGGGCGGTAGTGGCCGTACTGGCCGAAGGCCTTGGGGATAACTAAGGCGCGTATGATGAGGAAGATACCGAGCGCGGCGATCAGTACAACCGCGGGGCGGACGAGGTGTCCCGAATCCGTGAAAATGCGGCGCAAACCCATCTCCTTTTCTGGTCGGTAGGCGGTGTGCAACATAAGGACCAAACGGCCTGTAGGTCCGGAATTGGACTATTCAGGGGTTTTTGAGGGGATTTGCAACACTTCGTGCTGACGATTGGCGCGGAAATATGGGGTAAATGACCCAATGTGGGGGGAAGGGGCGTCGGGGGGGACGCGTTGGGCGGACTCAGAACAGCAGCGGCGCCAACTCCGCCAGATTCCGGCGCCACAGCGGCCAGACGTGCGCGTAGCCCGGGATCTCCAGGTCGGTAAACTGGACGTCCTTCGATTTCAGCCAGGCTTTGAACTGGCGGTTGACCGGGTTCAATCCATCGTCCAGGCCGCAGGCAATCCATAGCAGGCGAAGCTGTGAGGTGGTCTTGGAGGTGAGGTTGGGGAAGGTCTTCGCGAAATCGGCGTCGTCCATGCGCTGCGGGCCGCGCCCGCCCCTGGCCGGACCGCTCGGTTGCGGCGGCGCGGGGTTGGCGCGCGGCCACATAACAAATGCTCCGCTGAAGGAGCCGATATACGCGAACCGGTCCATATAGGTGAGGCCGGTGTACAGCGACTCGGCCCCGCCCATGGAGAGACCGGCGATGGCGTGGTGATTGCGGTCTTTGGCCGCGTGATAGTCCTTCTCGACCCGCGGCAGCACCTCTTCCACCAGAGCCTTGGCAAACGCCGGGATCATGGCCGGCTCCATGGCGGTGCGCGGCCCGCCGGGTGTCCCGTATCCAAGCGTGTTGACCATGATCATGGGCTTGGCCTTGCCCTGGTTGATGAGATTGTCCAGGATGATGTTGGCCGCTCCGACATTCAGCCATGTGGAGGCATCATCGCCCAGCCCGTGGAGCAGAAACAGGACCGGGTACGGTTGTTTGCGGTGGCTGTCGTAGGTGGGCGGCGTGTAGACGTAGTAATCGCGATCGTCGCCGATCAGCGCCGAGCGATAGATATAATGCGTCACGGCGCCGTGCGGACCATCGCCCGGATTCCATACGGCGGGTCCGGGCACGCGCACCATGCTCTGGCCGGCGCTGCCGTATGCAGTCTTGAAGAGCGGGTTGCCGGGGTCGTTGAAAGTGGCGCCATCCACCGAAAAGACGTAGGTGTAAAGATCCGGCTGGAGCGCCTCGGTGGCGGCGGACCAGACGCCCTGGTCGTCTTTCCGCATGGCGAGGGGTTGGCCGATGCCGGTGACCGCAACCTCCCTGGCGTTGGGGGCCAGCAGGCGGAAGGTAATTTTTCCGTCTGGAGAAACTTCCGGCGAGCGCACAGCGGGGCCGCGTCCGGGTTGCGCCCAGAGGGTGGCTCCGGCGAGCGTCAAGGAGAGGATGGTAGTTCGAAAGATCATCTGGCGGCTACCTTTCGTCATCATCTAACATATTTGGTTTCGCCAAGCGATGCATCGGCGCTTACGGCGTAACGTAGATCCCCACAAAGCTCGAGGTTTTACCGCCGGCGGTCACCGCAAACCCATACTCGCCCGGCGTGCTGATGTACCCCGCGGGTATCTGGAAATTGATCTGCACCACGCCCGCGACCATGCCGGGTGCGGCTCCGGCGTAAAGCACCACCGCTTCCGTCGCGAAACCGCTAGTGGGATTTCCGGTTAAGGGATCGTAGACGACGAGCGACATTCCAACTTGGCAACACTCATAATCCTGCGCGGCGGTCGAGATCTGGCCGTCGAGGGGCCGGGGGTAAATCGAACCTGTGCCGGTGGTCCAGATGGAGACGATAGAGCCAGCCTTGGCGGGGTTCGCCGCCGAGTTCAGAGTGTTGTCCTGGTTGATGGCGGCGGCGGTGCCATCGGAGTTTCGGAAAACCTCGGGTTCGGCGGTCACCACTGTGACCGGGAAATCGGGGCTGGTGACGCTGTTCGAAACGATGTGGACAGTCATCGAACTGCCGGGCGTGGCGGACTGCGGGGCGACGGCATTGATCTGCGAATCGGAGACGTAGAGGAGCGGCATGGCCACGCCGTTGAAGAAGACCTGCACGCCCCCGAGCGAAGTCGGCAGGACGCCGGAGGTGGCGGTAGCCGTGACCGGGGTGGCGGGGCCAATGTGCGGGCCGTAGATGGAGATGAGTTCGGCGGGCACGATGCGGCCCACGAGCGGGCCGAAGGCGGCGTTGGCGATGCCGAATATGCGCATGGCGGGGGTGCCGCTGGGGGCTACGGTCCCGACGATGCCTGTCGGGCCGGCGACGTGGAGGAGGCCCGTGGGATCGACGGCCAGGGATTGCGAAAGGGCATCGTTGGGATAGCGGGCGGAGTAGACCAGGGTGGAACCGGAGGGGTTGAACGCCGCCAGGAAATCGCCGCCGGACTGGACCCATCCTTGCTTGTTGGGAAATGTCGCGGAAGCGGTTGTGCCAGAGAGCCAGACATTGCCGGTAGCGTCGAGGGCCACGGATTTGGCGGCATCCACGCCTGTTCCGCCGAGGTAACTGGCCCAGACCACGGCCGTGCCGGCGGGGTTGAGCTTTAGGGCGAAAGCGTCGGTGGGCGGGAGCGGGTAGGTGACGCCGGGCTGGTAGGGTCCACTGAATGTGGACTGGTATGCGCCGGCGGTGGCCGGGAGACTGGGGTCGAAAGTGGCGCCGGCGAGGAACGCGTTGCCGGCGGCGTCCACCGCGATCGCGGCCGCGATGTTGGCTGGATTGGCGTTGGGAGCATAGATGAAGTTGGTGGCGCTGATGTAGGTGAGGTATGCGAGAGCCGATCCGGCGGCGTTCACCTTGGCCACGAAAGCGCCCGTGCCATTGGTCAGAAAAGCGCCGGCCGTGGTGGGCAGGTCGACAGTGTTGGTGTTGCCGGTAATGTAGGCTTCGCCGGCCGCGTCCACTGCCACGGAGACGCCGGTGGTGTAGCGGCCGCCCGTGAAGCAACTGCTACCGCCGCCGCAATTCACCGTGTAGCCGGCGAAGAGCGCCGAATAGACAATATGCGAGCCGTCGGCGGAGATCTTGGTGAGGAACGCGCCGCTGGTCATGGCAACCGGGGAGAACGAGACCGATCCAGCGGGCAGGCCAGGGGTGACGGGGAAATTCGTCTTGTAGGTGGTGCCGGCCAGGTAGACGGCGCCGGTGGAGTCCACGGCGAGCGCGTTAATGGAGTCCGGGAAATAGGTGGAGTAGAGCAACTGGCTGCCATCGGCGCTGAGTTTGACCACGAAGCCGGGGCCAGGCGTGGATTGAAACGCGTTGTGCAGCGGGAAATCCGGGGAGGATGTGGAGCCGGCTATATAGATGTTACCGGCGGCGTCGAGGGCGAGGCCGGTGGCGGCGTCGCTGCCCTTGCCGCTGAGGATGGTGAACAGGACGATCTTGCCGGAGGGGTCCAGCTTCATGACGACGGCTTCGGACAAGGCGCCGAGAGTGCGGCTTCCGGCAAGGTAGGTGTTTCCAGCGGAATCGGTGGCGACGCGCGCGACGTGGTAATCGTTGACATCTCCGATGTAGGTGGTGAATTCAGCGGCCGGCAGCGCGGGAAGAAGGCACAACGCAGCGGCCAGCAGCCTTACGGAGAGGCCCATGATTCAAGCTTAGCGCACGGGTGCGGGAGCGGGTTCTTGGAGCAGGTGCGACACCTCACGGTGGAGGCGCAGGGTGAGCTCGGTGTGGGCGGAGGGCTTGAGGCCGGCGGTGGGGATGGGGTCGCCGGCGCGCAACACGACTTTTCCGCGGCGGATGTGAATCGAACCCATGGGGAGCAGCCGGCGCATTCCCACGATGGCGATGGGCACCAGCGGGACGCCGGCTTTGATGGCGATATAGGCGGCGCCATCCCTGAATTCGCGCAAGCCGTCGAGTGAGCGTCCGCCTTCGGGGAAAAGCAGCACGGAAACGCCGCGCTCGGCGATCAAGCGGGCGCCGGCGCTCATGCTCTTGAGCGAAGCGCGAGGGCTGGAGCGATCGACCTGCAGGTGGCCCGCGCGGCGCAGGTGCGTACCCAGGAAGGGGATCTGGAAAAGCCCCGTTTTGGCGAAGAACCGGAACTGGTAGGGAAGGTGCGAGAGGATGGCGGGGATATCCATGAAGCTGGCGTGGTTGGCGACGAACACGTAGCTGCCGTGAGGGTCGAGTTTTTCGAGGCCCTCGGCGCGGACGCGGATGAAGCTGACGGCCAGCAGCATTTTTCCCCAGATGCAGGCGATGCGATGCTGCGAGTTGCCGGTGCGATCAAAGAAGGAAGCGACGAGCGACAGGGCGCCCATGAAGACGGTGAAGAGAAAGATCAGGGGAATGGAGAAGAGCAGGGAACGGAGATAGCTCATCGCTGGAGGTAATGATAGCAGGGGGGGCGGGGAACAATCACCGAGTGCCGACCTTGGCGCGCCAAAATAGACACACGAAAACCGTGATAGATAGCGGTAAATCCTGGTCTTATGTGTCACACTAGAAAACATGACAAGAAGAGACATGGCTTCCCTGTTCGCCTTGCCCGCTGCGTTCGCCGGGCAGGCCCGGGCCCCGTCGGCTCCGGCTGATGGTTCCACAACTATCGATAGAGACGGGACTGTGCACATCACGCGGGCCATACCCGTTCCCAAGACCGTCTCTCCGGAAGCGTATGCCAAGCTCGTGACTGGGGAGAGCTGGGCGCCCGACGAGAAATCGAGAGAGGCGGCCGACCTCATCGAAAAGATGCGCGTCGCCTATCCGGTCGATATCGAGCAGACCACCCTGGCGGGAGTCAAGGCGAAGATCGTCACCCCGAAGAACGCCGCTCCCAATAAGAAAGACCGCGTGCTCATATGCGTTCACGGCGGCGGATTTCAAACCGACTCCGGATCGTTCATCGAGGCCATCCCGATCGCCGGCCTGACCGGAACCCGCGTGATCTCGGTGGAGTACCGGTTGGCGCCAAAGTTCCCGTTCCCCGCCGCGGTGGAGGATAGCGTGGCCGTGTACAAGGAGGCCCTCAAGACCCACTCGCCGAAGAAGATTGCGCTCTACGGCACCTCCGCCGGCGCCATTCTCACGGCTGAGACGGCTGTCCAATTGCGCAAACTCGGTCTGCCGTTGCCCGCTGCGTTGGGTTTCTTCTCCGGATTCGCCGACATGGCTCGGTCCGGAGACGCCGGCCACATCTACAGCATTCCCGGCTTCATGGGCTTCCGGCCGTCGTCCGGCCAGACGCTCGCCGCCTACGTCGGAAAGACCGACCCCAAGGATCCCGTACTCTCTCCCATGTATGCCGACCTAAGGGGGTTCCCGCCGACTCTCTGCATGACCGGCACTCGGGACATCTGCCTCAGTGGCACCGCGGACTTTCACCGTGCGCTGTTGCGGGCGGGCGTGGACGCGCATCTCATGCTCTTCGACGCCATGCCGCACGCTCACTGGTATTCGTTCCACTTCCCCGAATCCAAGGAAGCGCTCGAAGCCCAGGCCCGGTTCCTCGATCGGCACCTCGGCTGAACCGGACAGGAGGCCAGGGTTCGCACGGCGGCTCTTGTCGCCAGCATTCATGGGCCTTTCGGTTAGATCTTGCCGTTTTCGGTTATCATGTCCCCATGTTGAAACTTCTGGTGTTTTGCATGAGCGCGGTGTTGTTGGCGTCGGCGGTGGAGTTGCCTTCGCGGAAGTATCTGAACCTGGCGGCCATCAAGACTATGGTGGCGGCGGCGGAAAGCGAAGCGCAGAAGCGCAATGTGCAGGTGACTATCTGCATCATGGATGAAAGCGGGAACCTGCTGTTTCTGCAAAAGGCCGATGGAGCGACGCTGAACACGATCCAATTTGCGCAGAAGAAGGCCAAGTATGCGGCCTTGTACGGGCGGCCGTCGGCGGCGGCCGAAGATTCGTTGAAGGGCGGCAACCTCGGAGTGCTGGTGTATCCCGACGGGTTTCCCAATCGCGGCGGGCTGCCGATCAAGGTCGGCGACAAGATTATCGGCGCGGTGGCGTGCAGCGGGGCGGCCAGCGAAGTGGATGAAGCCATCGCGCAGGTGGCTATCAATGCGCTGCTGAAGTAAGGATGGCGCGCGCTTCGGCTACCAGGAATAAAGACCCGGTGACGAAGATGACATCTTGCGGCGAGGCGTCTTGGACCAGCGCCAGCGCGTCGCGGAGGGTGGGCGCGGTGCGCAGGTCGGCGTGGCCGACGATATCGCGCAGAGCCTCCGGCGCCAGGGCGCGGGCCTGTTGCGGGGCGGTGACGATAACCTGTTGCGCGCGCGGGAAAAGAATGCCGCTGATTTCGTCGATGGCTTTATCGCGCATGGCGCCGTAGATCAGACGCACCCGGCGGTGGGAGTAGAAGCGATCGATGTAGGCCGCCAGCGCGCGGGCGCCGGCGGGGTTGTGGGCGCCATCGAGAATAATCTCGGGGCGCTCGGAAACGCGCTCGAGACGGCCGGGCCAGCGGGTGCGCGCGATGCCGTCTTCAATGGCGGAATCCGCAATACCGAGGCGTGCCAGGGCCACGGTGGCGGTGACGGCGTTCTCCACTTGATGCTCGCCGGCCAGCGGGCAGGCCAGGCGGAGATCGCGCTCGCCCGAGAGCCGGAAGCGGCTGCCGCGGGCGTCCAGCTCGAGATCGCATACGGACCAATTGGCGGTGAGGGCTACCGGAATGGAAAGCTCCGCGGCGCGTTGGTCCAGCACCCGTGCGGCTTCGGGACGCTGGCGCGCGAACACGGCGGGCACGCCGGGCTTGAGGATTCCGGCCTTTTCCCCGGCGATGGCTTCCAGGCTCTTTCCCAGGAAAGCTTCGTGGTCGAAATCCACGGGCGTGATGACGCAGATCTCCGGCGAGACCACGTTGGTGGCGTCGAGGCGTCCGCCGAGGCCCACCTCAAGCACCACCGCTTCGACGCGCTCTTCGGCGAAAACCAGCAATGCCATGGCGGTGACGGTTTCGAAATAGGTGGTGTGGAGATCGAGGGCGTTGGCGGAGTGGACGCGGTTGAAAGCTTCGGCGAAGCGATCGGCGGAGATGGGGCGGCCGTCGATGCGGATGCGTTCGGTGGGTTCCGCCAGGTGCGGCGAGGTGAACAGGCCGGTACGGCGGCCGGCAGCTCGCAGGGCCGATTCGATCATGGCGCACGTCGATCCTTTGCCGTTGGTACCGGCGACATGCACGAAGCGGAGCCGGTCTTGCGGGCGGCCCAAGGCTTCGAGCACAGCGCGGATGCGCTCAAGGCCCAGTTTGGCGGTCTTGATTTCGTTGCCGAGCGAATAGAGGAATTGGACCGAGTCGGGGTAGTTCACGCCACAAAAAATTTCAGCGCCGTCGAGATGTAGGACTTCAGCTCGAGGCGCGGGACCACGGCATCCAACATGCCGTGCTTCAACAGAAATTCGGCGCGCTGAAAACCTTCGGGCAGCTTCTGGCGGATGGTCTGCTCGATGACGCGCGGGCCGGCAAAGCCGATGAGGGCACCGGGTTCGGCGATGTTCAGATCGCCGAGCATGGCGAAACTGGCGGTAACGCCGCCGGTGGTGGGGTCGGTGAGCACGCTGATAAATGGCAAGCGGGCCTCGTCGAGGCGCATGAGGGCGGATGAGATCTTGGCCATCTGCATGAGGCTGATGGCGCCTTCCTGCATGCGGGCGCCGCCGGAAGCGGAAACGATCACCAGCGGCTGGCGGAGCTCGATGGCGCGTTCGATGGAGCGGGCGATTTTTTCGCCCACCACGGCCCCCATGCTGCCGCCGATGAAGCGCGGATCCATGGCGCAGATCTGGATGGGGCGGCCGTCGAGAGAGCCGCTGGCGGAGATCAGGGCGTCGGAAAGTTTGGTGGCCTGCTGCATGGCATCGAGGCGCTGGCTGTAAGGCTTGCTGTCGACGAACCCGAGCGGATCGGAGGAGCGCAGGCGGGCGTCGAACTGGTGGAACTGGCCGCCATCCAGGAGCAGCTTGAGACGGGATACGGCGTCCATGCGGGAGTGTGCTCCGCACTTGGGGCAGACGTTCCAGTTGGCCTCGAGCTCTTTTTTCCAGATAATCTGGCGGCAGCCTTCGCATTTTTGCCAGAGGCCCTCAGTGCGCACACGGCGCTCTCCATTCTCCACCATGGGGAGTTTTTCGTCGGGCGGCTTGTCTCGCCTGAACCAAGACATGCAGTAGCTACCTTAGCGCGGGTAGGGATGGCCCCGCAAGGTTGCCAGGGCGCGGTAGATCTGCTCGGCCAGCAAAACGCGGGCGAGTTCATGCGGAAAAGTCATGGGGGAAAGCGAAATCAGCAGGTCGGCGCGCGCGGCCCAGCCGGCGGGCAACCCGTCGTGGCCGCCCACCAGGAAGACCAAATCCCGACCCTCCATTTCGGCTTTGGAGATGAAAGCGGTGAAGGCGGCGGAATCCATGGGCTTGCCGGCGGGGTCGAGAAAAACCTTGCGCGCGGCGGGATGCCTGGCCCACGGATCGAACCGATCCGGCCGGATTTCCCGCATTCCGGCGGGCGAGTAACGGGCGGCGCGGCCCAGAAAATCTTCAGCCAGGGCATTGGCGTGAGAGTCTCTGGGCTTGCCGATGAAATAGAGTTGGATCTTCACTCGGCGGGGATCTCGACCGTCTTGGCGCTGCGCCAGAGACGCTCCAGGCTGTAATACTCGCGGGCTTTGGGCGAGAAGATGTGGACCAGCAGGTCGCCGTAATCGGCCAGCACCCACTCCGCCTGATTGTAACCCTCGATGCCGACGGGCAGTTCGCCGGCCCGCAGTTTCAACTGGAGGCCGACTTCGTCGCCGATGGCCTGAACCTGCCGCGGGTTGGCGCCGGTCGCGATCACGAAGAAATCGGCAAACGAAGTGACGCCTCTGAGGTCCAGGACCTGGAGGTCAGTGGCTTTCTTGGATTCGGCGGCGCGGACGGCAACGAGCCAGGTGGGGGCGGCGGCTTGGATGTCTTGGGCTCCTGTGAGTATCGTACTACAATGAGCTATCATGCGTTGGTGTTTCGGCCTGGTGTTATTGGTGTGTGCGGGCGCGGTTGGTGGGCAAACCAACGATGTGCCGGAAGTGGCGCGCGCCAAGGCCGAAGTTGGGAAGCTGCGCGCCCTGGTGGAGGCCGGGGTGGCGCCGCGCGCCCAATTGGAGAAAGCCGAAGAGGCCATGGCCGATGCCCAGGACGCGGCCATTCTGCGGCGAACCTTGTACGGCGAGGATTTGACGGCGGAGCAAACCGACGAGATGATGACCGCCGCCAGCCGCCGCTTCGATCGGCGCAGGAAAGCGCTCGACGAAGCCAAACGGCTGGTGGAGGCGGGCGCGGCGTCGCAGCTCTCGTTGGGTGCGTTCCTCGAGGAACTGGACCGGGCGCGCAAGGAGGCGGACCTGGCGGAATCGCGGGCCAGCCTGGTGCGCGAACTGACCGAGATGGCCCAGGCGGAAGAAGCGCTGGCCAATAAGCTGGCGGAGGAGCCAGCCGGGGCGCCCCAGCTCGCGGACCGCTACGATGGCGATGGCATCTTCACGGCGGGCACGCTGGCGCGGGTGGAGATGGCGTTCGCCAGACAGTTCGGCAAGCCGCTGCCGGTAAGCGCCAACGGAGAAACGGCGGTGCACCGCGCGCTGGGCTTCGACCATCGCGGGCGCGTGGACGTGGCGGTGCATCCGGACCAGCCGGAGGGCGTGTGGCTGCGCGCGTATCTAACGGAGAATCGCATTCCATACTTCGCGTTTCGCCAGGCCGTGCCCGGCAAGGCCACTGGCGCGCACATACATATCGGGCCCATGAGCACACGGCTGACGCCTGGCGGATAATAGGAACTCGATGACTGATCCAACGCTGCGGGTGTTAATCCCCTCCGAGAAGATCCAGGCCCGGATCAAGGAACTCGGCGAACAGATATCCCGCGATTATCCCAGCGGGCGGCTGCACATGATCGCGATTCTGAAAGGCGCCGCGTTCTTTCTGGCGGACCTGACGCGGGCCATGAAGCGCGACGTGTTTATCGACTTCATGGGGATTTCCAGTTACGGGAAAGGGAAAAGCTCATCGGGTGAAGTGAAGGTCACCAAGGACCTGGACATTTCGCTCGAAGGGGCGGAGGTGCTGATTGTCGAGGACATTGTCGATAGCGGCATCACGCTCAACTACCTGATGCACGTGCTGGACCAGCGGAGGCCGCATTCCATCCGGATCGCGGCGCTGCTGGACAAGCCCGAGCGGCGCCTGCGGCCGGTGCACGTGAGCTACGTGGGATTCCAGATTCCGGACCAGTTCGTGGTGGGATACGGCCTGGATTTCGACGAGAAGTACCGCAACCTGGACGATATCTGCGTGCTGGAAGAAGCGAAGGCGGCGGCGAGCTAGCGGACTGAAGCCGCCTCGACGTTTTCGTGTTTCTTCTGGAAATGCCGCTTCACGTCGGGCCAGAATTCCTTGAGCACGTTGGAAAAGGCGTCGGTGGCGCACTGAATGAGCAGCTTCTGTACGTTGTCGGATACATCGCGCGTGTCGGGGTACCAGGCATTGGAAAGGGCCACGGCGGCGGCATTGCCGCCCCACTCCGCGAAGTTGAACGTGTTCCGTCCCGAATCCGTGCGTGCCACGAAGATGCGGGTCAGGGCGTAGCGCGCGCGCGACCAACCGGAACCTTCGCCCAGGCGGAAGTAGCGCGGGTCTTGGTGCAGCAGCGAGGGCACAATGCCTTCGGTCATCATGTTGCCGATCATCTGGTCGCCGTAGGCGGCGGCAAACCGCCTGGCGTTGCCGGACATGCCCTGGCTGAAGGAGGGGTTCTGGTTTTCGAGCTGGTAAAGCGTGGCGAACGCGGCCGACGTGGGGTAGACCGGCCAATCGAAGGAATCCTTGCAGGCGATGGTCATTTTTTGCCGCGCCGTGAGGGGAGCGAAGGGAATGGAGGCCTCCGCGGTGCGGTAATTGGGGAGCACGCCGAAAATGCGCTTATCCACCGGCGTGGCGGGAGTTTCGGTGGCTGGGACCACCACGGCGGGGGACGACGATCCAGGAGAATCGCCCTGAGCCACAGCTATGCCCGCCAAGAGGAAGTATCCCAGGACCACTGACAGGGCTCGGCGAACGTACCCAACCATGAGAACTAGGATGCTCGGCACCCCCCCCTGAGGTTTCGGGAATTGTTTGGCCCTTGGGGCAGGAGTGCTATTCTGGGAAGTCCCGGAAACTGGAGGTTTGCCCATGAAAAACGACCGCTGCAGCCGCAGAGGATTCTTAGCAATGGCCGGGTCCGGCATGGCCGTCTTGCCAGCCTGTTCCCGAGCCAATCACGCCGCTGGCGCCGACACCCGAGACGCTGATCTCGTGGTCCACAATGCTGTTGTTTATACCGTAGATTCCCGCGTGCCTAGGGCGGAGGCATTCGCGGTAAAGGGCGACCGCTTTGTTGCGGTCGGCAGCAACTCAGATATTCTCGGCCTCGTCGGCAAGGGGACGCAGACTTACGATGCCCGCCACATGACGATCACCCCCGGCTTTATGGACTGCCATAATCACGCGCCCGGCGCCGAACTCTTGTATGAGGTTATCGTCGGAAACCCCTTCTCAGTAGAGTTCGTTACGATCGCCAGCATCCTCGATAAGCTGCGCGCCAGAGCCAAACAAACGCCGCCAGGCTATTGGGTGAGAGGCTATTTCTATGACGAGGGTAAGATCAAAGACGACCGCTTTTTGAATGTGCACGACCTGGATCAGGTATCGACAGTACATCCGATCGAAGTCGTTACCCGCGGTGGCCATGCGTCCGTTCTCAACAGCAAGGCCTTCGCCTTGGCTCACGTCAACCGGGATACGCCCAATCCTTTCGGAGGGTATTACGACCGCTTTCCCAACGGCGATTTGAATGGCCGCGCCTCGGATTTGGCCAGAAGGGTCTTCGCCAACGTTGGCAAGCGTCAGACGTTTACGGAGCAGGAAAAACTCCAGCGTGATCGCGACGGCCTGGTGTATATCTCCAAGCAGTTCGTCCGCGTCGGTCTGACTAGCGTCCATCACGAGGGCGGCAACTTGGAGGCGCTGCAGCAGCTGCGGGCGCGAGGCGAGCTCCTGCACCGCGTGTGCTATGAGAGTAACGGCGCCGCGCTAGACGCGATGATCTCCGCCGGGTTGATGAGCGGCTTCGGGGACGAGTGGATCCGGCTGGGCCCCACTTCCGAGCACCTGGTTGATGGATCGCTCCAGGACCGTACCTGTTGGCTTAGCACTCCTTATATCGGCATAACACCCCCCTATAGGGGAAACCTCGTTACCACCCAGAAGGACCTCGACGACTGGGTCGAACGCGCATGGCGGGCTGGCATCCGGCCCAACTGTCATGCCAACGGCGATGGGGCCATCGACATGTACCTGAAGTCCCTAGAGCGGTGCCAGCGGCTATTTCCTCGTACCGATTTCCGCCCCAAAATTACCCACTGTGCGTTGATCACCGACGACTTGCTGAAGCGCATCAAGGCCCTCGACGCCGTGCCCGTACCCTTCACCACCTACCTCTACTACAATTCCGACAAATTCAAGTATTATGGCGAGGAGATGATGAAGCGCTGCTTGGCCTTTCGCAGCATGCTGGACGCGGGAATCGCGGTGGCGGTAGGCACCGACTTCCCTCCCGGACCCTTCGATCCCCGCATGGGCATTCAGGGAATGGTGACGCGCACGGGTTACGATGGAAAGACCTGGGGCGCGAACCAGCGTATAAGTGGGGAGGAGGCGTTGCGCATAAGCACTCTGAACGGCGCTTACAACTCACACGAGGAAAAAATCAAGGGATCCATTACCCCTGGTAAGCTTGCCGATTTCGTGGTGCTGGCCGATGACCTTCTCCGGGTCGATCCGGAGAAGATCAAGGATATTCAGGTGGTGCGCACGGTTGTCGGCGGCTCCACCGTCTACCAGGCTTGACCGCTGCGCCGCTGCCCGCCACCCGATGCGGCTGGAGCCCGAAAGCACGCCAGATCCGCACGATGGCGTTCTGTGAGAGGCCCGTTTCTGCCGCCATGAGCCGAGTGCTCCAGTGCGTGCTGTTGGCGGGCATCGATTCCAGCGTCTTGGTCACGACTTCCTCGACTTGCCGGTCGGTAATCTTCCGCGGCGCACCGACCCGAGGCTCATCGAGCAAACCATCCAGCCCAAGTTTCCGGAAACGTTCCCGCCACTTCCCAACGGTTGCCCCAGTGATGTGCAATTTCCGGGCCACCTCGGAGTTACTCATTCCCTGCCCGCAGTGGAGCACGATGCGAGCGCGCATCGCCATAGCCTGCGCTGATTTCGGCCGCAGGGCGATCATCCTCAACTTGCCACGGTCCTCTTCGGCTATTTGCAGGGGTTTCTTAGGACGGCCGGTACGCATACCTAAGTATGCAGCCTATTCACGATTTATGCAACGAATTTCTCACTCAGGACACTAGATCGCCGACTGCGCCGGGCGCCTCAAGTCGGGCACTATTCAGCGCCGCCTAAACGCCATCACCGAAGCGCACAAGGCGGCCGGTTTGGAATCGCCGACACACACCGGAGTCGTGCGGAACACGGGAGGTCGCGGTCCGTTGATGCCATGTTCTTCATCAAAACTTAAAGCGCCCTGGCATTTTTTCCGTTTCCGTGGAAAACGGATGTGCCAGGAGTAGACAATCTCTCGCCGGATTTGGTAGACTAATTGCAGTCCCGTTAGAAAAAAAGCTCAATGGGAGGTTCGTTTGCCTTTTTTGGGGAACGGACCGCTGGCACCAATGAGGTAACATGGCACGCAAGTCAGGCAAACATTATCAATCCGCCCGGAAGCAGGTAGAGGCCAAGGAATACCAGCTCGAAGAGGCGGTTCCCCTTCTCCAGAAGATCAAGTACGCGAAATTCGACGAGACGGTGGAAATCCATATGCGGCTGGGCGTCGATCCCAAGCATGCGGACCAGATGGTTCGCGGAACCGTGGTCATGCCCAACGGGCTGGGCAAGTCCAAAAAGGTGCTGGTCATCGCGGGCGGCGACAAGCAGAGAGAGGCCATGGAGGCGGGCGCGGATTTCGTGGGCGGCGACGACATGGTGAACAAGATCCAGACCGAAGGCTGGACCGATTTCGACGCGGTGATTGCCACGCCGGATATGATGCGGTCGGTGGGCAAGCTCGGCAAGGTGCTGGGGCCGCGCGGCCTGATGCCGAATCCCAAGACCGGCACGGTCACCATGGACGTGGTCAAGGCGCTGAAGGAAATCAAAGCCGGCAAAGTGGAGTTCCGCGTGGATAAGACCGGCATCATCCATGCCCCCGTCGGCAAGATCAGCTTCGAAGCCGGCAAGCTCGTCGAGAACGCCGCTAGCCTGATCTCGGCCGTGATCAAGGCCAAGCCGGCGGTGGCCAAAGGCAAGTACGTGAGGAACACGACCCTCTGCTCGACCATGAGCCCGGGTGTGGCGATCGACACGACGCCGTTCAGCGTGAAGGCGGCCAGCTAAAGCCCAACAGGTGTTTCCATGAAAAAGAAGGAAGACAAAAGGAAAGAGATCGAATCTTTGCGCCAGGATCTGGCGCGGCTACAGAATCTGTTTGTCACGGGCTACGAGAAGCTGCGCGTGGAGCAGGATTTCGAGCTGCGCAAGGCGGTGCGCAACGTGGGCGGCAAGTACCGCGTGGTGAAAAACAACCTGGCGGAGAGGGCTTCGGAAGGAACGCCCGCCGAGCAGGTGCTGAAGGGTTTGCGCGGGATGACCTCGGTGGCCTACACCACCAACGATCCGGTGGCGCTGGCGAAGGCGCTCACCACATACGCCCGCGCCAACCCGACGTTTACCTTCAAGGCGGGGATCGTGGAGGGCCGCGCGATCGACGTCAAGGCGATCCACGACCTGGCCAACATGCCCTCGAAAGAAGCGATCTTTGCGAGGTTGCTGTACCTGATCGACGCCCCGGCGCAGCGGCTGGTGACGGCGCTCAACGCGGTGGGCCGCGACCTGGCGGTGGTGGTGGACCAGGGCGTAAAAGAGAACAAGTTCCAGGCATGAACTGGTGATATTTCGATAGGAGTTTTGAAATGGCGGACATTAACGCAATTGCGGATCAGATTCAAGGCTTGACGCTGCTGGAGGCCTCTCAGCTCGTCAAGCTGCTCGAAGAGAAGTTGGGAGTGTCGGCGGCGGCGGCGGCTCCGGTGATGGTGGCCGGTGGCGGTGGCGGGGCGGCGGCGGCTCCGGCGGTCGAGGAGAAAACCGAGTTCACGGTGGTGCTGACGGCTGTTGGCGCCAACAAGATCAACGTGATCAAGGCGGTTCGCGAGGTTACCAGCCTGGGCTTGAAGGAAGCCAAGGACCTGGTGGACGGCGCCCCCAAGCCGATTAAGGAAGGCGTCAGCAAGGACGAAGCCGAGACCATCAAGAAGAAGTTCACAGACGCGGGCGCGACCGTGGAAGTGAAGTAGCCTTTTCGGAGGCCAGGAACCAGGGGTCGGGACCAGGGTTTGCCTGGCCCCGACCCGCAGAAGCGGCGGGTACCCCGCCTGGCCCCTGGCCCCCGGTTTTTTTGGGTTTGACTCAGGACGTAAGTCCTGTTAAACTGAATAGTTGGGCATCCGATTCAGCGGATTCGATCCCAATTGGTGACTGTGCATCCGAAATCCTGGCACTTCAATTGCAGTGGGCGTGAAACTGCAGAGAGGGGATCTCTGTGCATTTGCGTTCCCGCAAGTACTCGCCAGGATTCGTGCGCCCGCTCTTCCACAGCTTCAGTCTTTATCGCGCACCTTACTCCGCGACCTCCGGTTTCCAGGTCCGCAACGGAAGTTCGTATCCCGCCTTTGTTCGATCGCGCGGCGCTTCGCAAAGAGGCGCCGTTGGTTTTGTACTGTTGAGCGCTTCATAGCTTTGGTTCTTCGGCCGTCAGGAGTATAAGAATGAATATTCAAGATAACGGCGCCGCCCCCGAGAGAGTCGATTTTTCCAAGATCAAGACCTCCATCCCTATTCCGAATCTGATCGAGGTCCAGAGGATGTCGTACGAGCGCTTCCTGCAGATGGACCTGCTTCCCAACGAGCGGGAGGACATCGGCCTGCAGACGGTCTTCAACTCGGTGTTTCCGATCTCGGATTTCCGCGGCGTCAGCGACCTGGAGTTCGTCGACTATTCCATCGGCAACTGGGAATGCAAGTGCGGCAACCTGAAAGGGCTGCACCATCTTCGCTCGACGTGCCGGAACTGCGGCGCCACCATCCGCACGGATCCATTTCACGCCGGCGACGTCCTGTGCCATCATTGCGGGACCTTCAATAAGAACGTAGTCACCTTCTGCAACAAGTGCGGCGACCCGGTGGGCCTGCAGCTCAAATACGACATGCTGGAGTGCCAGGAACGCGGCATGACGTACGCGGCGCCGCTCAAGGTCACCATCCGGCTGACAGTTTACTCGAAGGACCCGGAGACCCAGAAGAAGAGCGTACGCGACATCAAGGAGCAGGAAGTCTTCTTCGGTGAAATTCCGCTGATGACGGACAACGGGACGTTCATCATCAACGGCACCGAGCGCGTCATCGTTTCGCAGTTGCACCGCTCGCCGGGCGTCTTTTTCGAGCGCGTTCCGGCGCAGGGATACTTCCTGGGCAAGATCATTCCGTACCGCGGAAGCTGGGTGGAATTCGAATACGACAACAAGAACATCCTGTCCGTGCGCATCGACCGCAAGCGGAAGTTCCACGGCTCCGTGTTCCTGCGGGCGCTGGGCTACAAGACCGACGAACAGATTCTGCGCGCGTTCTACCGCGCCAGCAAGATCGCCATCAAAGACAAGAAGCTCTACTGGAACGTGGATGAGGGTCTGATCGGCCTGAAGCTGTCGTACGCCATCGCGGCGCGCGGGGGCGAGGCCGTGGTGGGGCAGGGCAAGAAGATCACGCCATCGCTCTACAAGGAAATCCAAAAGGCCAAGATTCCGCAGGTGGAGGTGGCGTCCAACGACCTGGAAGGCGCGTATGTGGTGGCGGATGTGTTCGATACGGCCACCGGTGAAGTGTACGCCGACGCCAATAGCGAGCTGACGGCCGCGCTGCTGAGCAAGTTGATAGAAGCCGGCGTCGGCGAATTCGAAGTATTCTTCCCCGAGCGCGACGAAGTGGGCACGGTGATCTCGGCCACCATCAGGAAGGACCCGGTCAAGGCGCAGAACGAGGCGCTCATCGAGATCTACCGCAAGTTGCGGCCCGGCGATCCGCCCACGCTGGACACCGCCACGCAGCTTTTCCATGGCATGTTCTTCGATCCGCGCAAGTACGATTTCTCGCGTGTGGGCCGCATGAAGTTCAACATCAAGCTGCACGAGAACGCGGATTACGCGCCAGCGGCGTGGCTCCGAGAACAGGAGGAGCGAGCGGCAAGAGAGCCGCAATACAAGAAGCTCGGCCCCATGGACCGGCGCACCCTGGACCAGGACGACTTCCGCAACACCATCAAGTACCTGCTGAAGCTGCGGCGGTTCGCCTCCGTGCCGGGGTCGGGTTACGACGTGGACGACATCGATCACCTGGGCAACCGGCGCGTGCGCGCGGTGGGCGAGCTGCTGGAGAACCAGTTCCGCATTGGCCTCGTGCGCATGGAGCGCGCCATCAAAGAGAAGATGTCGGTCTACCAGGAGATGTCCACGGCCATGCCGCACGACCTGGTGAACGCCAAGCCGGTGATGGCGGCCATCCGCGAGTTTTTCGGGTCGAGCCAGCTTTCCCAGTTCATGGACCAGACCAACCCGCTCTCGGAGATCACGCACAAGCGGCGTCTGTCGGCGCTGGGTCCGGGAGGCCTGAGCAGGGAGCGCGCCGGATTTGAAGTGCGCGACGTTCACCCCACGCACTACGGCCGCATCTGCCCGATTGAAACGCCGGAAGGCCCCAACATCGGGCTGATTTCGTCGCTCTCCTGTTTCGCCCGCATCAACGAGTACGGCTTCATCGAGAGCCCCTACCTGAAAGTGATCAAGGGTGTGGTCATCAACGAAGTCAGGATTCTCAATCCCGGCGACACCGACTACAAGGTGGGGGATATTGTGAAGCGGCCTGAAGCCGATGAGGTCAACCGGAAGCTCAGCTCCAAGAAACAGCCCGCCGAGTTCGTAGCCCACTGTGAGTACCTCTCGGCGTGGGAGGAGGACAAGTACACCATCGCCCAGGCCAACGTGGGGCTGGACGAGAAGGGCCGCATCGTTCCCGATCTTTCGAACGCGCGCCAGGCGGGCAACTTCGTGCTCAAGCCGCGGGAGGAGATCGAGTACATCGACGTGAGCCCCAAGCAGCTTGTGTCGGTGGCGGCGAGCCTCATTCCGTTTCTTGAAAACGACGACGCCAACCGCGCCCTGATGGGTTCGAACATGCAGCGCCAGGCGGTGCCGCTGCTGCGCGCCGACGCTCCCTACGTGGGCACCGGCATGGAGATGGTAACGGCCCGGGACTCGGGCGCGGTGGTGCTATGCAAGCGCCCGGGAACGGTGGATTCGGTGGATTCCGAACGCATCATCGTGCGCGTGGAAGGCGCGTCTCACGAAGGCCAGCTTTCGCGCGAGGTGGGCGCGGACATCTATCAGCTCACCAAGTTCAAGCGGTCCAACCAGAACACCTGCATCAACCAGAAGCCCATCGTGCGCCAGGGCCAGCGCGTCCCCAAGGGCGCGGTGCTGGCCGACGGTCCGTGCACCGATTTGGGCGAGCTGGCGCTGGGGCGCAACGTGCTGGTGGCCTTCATGCCCTGGCGCGGGTACAACTTCGAAGACGCCATCCTGGTGAGCGAAAAGCTGGTCAAGGAAGACTACTACACCTCGATCCACATCGA
>PMYB01000093.1 GCA_003170915.1 Bryobacterales bacterium
GACTGGTACCTGCGGCCGGGCGGCGGCTATTTCGGGACCAAGAAAGCCAACGAGCCGCTGCACGTGCAGTATTCTTACGACGATGGTTCGATTGTCGTTGTGAATTCGCTCTATCAGGCGTTTTCGGGTTACAGCGTCACGGCCAAAGTCCTCAACCTCGATTTGACGGAGAAGTTTTCACAGACGGCCAGCGTCAACATCGCCGAGGACAGCGCCACGCGCGTCTTGGTGGTGCCGCCGATCGCGGGCCTGTCGACGACCTACTTTGTCAGGCTGGCGCTCAACGATCCGGACGGTAACCTGGTCAGTTCCAACTTCTACTGGCTTTCCACGCAACCGGACGTGTACGACTGGGCGTCGTCGGATTCCTGGCACACGCCGATGACGGCGTCCGGAGATCTGACGGATCTCCAGAATCTTCCGCCGGCACAGGTCACGGCGACCTGGGATTCGGAAGACGCGGACACGGACCAGGTAGACCACGTGACCGTCGGGAATCCATCGTCGCAGCTCGCCTTCTTTGTTCACCTCACCGTTCTGAAGGGGCAAAACGGCGGCGATATCGCGCCGGTTTATTGGGAAGACAACTACTTCGAATTGATGCCCGGTGAAAAGCGCGACGTCACCGCGACATATCCGCGCAAGCTGCTCGGTGGAGCGCAGTCCTATATTCAGGTTGACGGCTGGAACCTGGCGCCGGCTGCGAAGTAAGGCCCGCTTCACAGCGCCAACCTGGTGTGCGTGCCAGGCGCTACAATCAGTTCAGACTGAAACTTCCTGCTATGCCGAGGCGTCTCGCACGGAAGCTGATGCTTTCGATCACGGTGATCGTGGTCATTGTGGCGGCGGTTTCCGTATGGGTCAACGTCAGCACCGAGGAGCAGCAGCTCCTGAGGACGATGACTTTGGGAGCGGACCAGCTTTCCAAGGCCATCACCAGCGCCACCTGGCACGCCATGCTCGACGACCATCGCGCGGCGGCGTACGAGATGATGCAGACCATTGCGCTCAAGCAGGGAATCGACCGCATCCGCATGTTTAACCGCGTGGGCCAGGTGATGTTCTCGACCAACGCGGAGGACCTGCAAAGCTCCGTCGACCTGAAATCGCATACCTGCGCGATGTGCCACGCACCCGGCGCCCCGCGGTACCAGCTTGACCTGATTTCACGCGTGCGCGTCTTTAAAGGAAGCGACGGGCAGCGCAGGCTGGAGATGGTCACCCCCATCTACAACGAGGCCTCGTGCAGCCAGGCGGAGTGCCACGCCCACCCGGCCGGAGTGAAGGTGCTCGGAGTGCTGGACGTGGCGTTGAACCTGGAGAACGTCGACCAGGAAGTGGCCAGCTTCAGGATTCGCGTGCTGCTGAGGGCGGCGGTCGAAATCGTGCTCATGAGCCTGTTCATCATTTACTTCACGCGCCGGTTCCTCGGCCGCCCCATCCAGCAGCTCATCGAAGGCACCAAAGCGGTGAGCCAGATGGAGCTGGACAAGCCGCTCAATATCGCCGGCAGCAGCGAGGAACTGGACGAACTGGCGCACTCGTTCGACGTGATGCGCGACCGGCTGCGCGCGGCGCGGGCGGAGATCAACCAATTCACGCAGAGCCTGGAGAGCAAGGTCGACGATCGCACCCGGCAACTCAAGACGGCGCAGAAGAAGCTGCTGCAAAGCGACCGCATGGCCTCGCTCGGCCAGCTCTCGGCGAGCGTGGCGCACGAGATCAATAACCCCATCTCGGGCGTGCTGAATCTCTCCATGCTCATGCAGCGGATGCTGAAGGACGACGGCGTGCCCGCCAACCGGATCGAGGAATTCCGCAAGTATCTCTCGCAGGTGACCAGCGAGACCACGCGGGTGGGGCGCATCGTCTCCGACCTGCTGGCTTTTTCGCGGCGCTCGAAGCCGCAGCGCGCGCCCGCCGACCTGAACCGGATCGTGAAGATGACGCTTTCGCTGGTGGCGCACAAGATGAAGCTGAGCAACGTGGCGGTAGAGACGAGCCTGCGCGAGGACCTGCCGGCGGCGCCGTGCGACCAGTCGCAGATCCAGCAGGTGGTGCTGAACCTGGTGCTGAACGCCGCGGAAGCCACGCAATCCAAGACCGACAGGCGGGTGAGCGTCTCGACGGCGGCGGGCGACGGCGTGGTATTGCTCACGGTGTCGGACAACGGCGAGGGTATTCCGCCGGAGAACCTGGCCAAGATTTTCGACCCGTTTTTCACGACAAAATCGGACGGAAAGGGCGTGGGGCTGGGGCTGGCGGTGTCGTTTGGGATTATCGAAGCCCACGGAGGCGACATCGAAGTAAAGAGCACGGTGGGCGAGGGAACCAGCTTCACGGTGTCGCTGCCGCTGGAACAGCCTGCGCCACCGGGCGAGCCGCCGATTGTGGAGGTGGCCCGCAAGGAATGAAGCACCTGTACGTGGGCGCGACGCCAGAGGCCGATCCGGAAGCGCTCACGGCGGTTCGCGCGCGAGTAGGCAGCGAGTTTGGGGTGCCGGTGCGGGAGGTGGAGCTTCCCGGCGTGGAATTCGCTTACGACGCGGGCCGCAACCAGTATGGATCGATCCCCGTGCTCGAAATGCTCAGCCGGTGCTGCCCGGCCGATGCGCTGAAACTGCTGGCGGTAACCGAGCGGGACCTGTTCATCCCGGTGCTGACGTTTGTATTCGGGCACGCGCAACTGGGGGGCCGGGTGGCGGTGATCTCGCTGGCGCGGTTGCGGCAGGAATTTTACGGGCTGCCGCCGGATCGCGATGTTTTTCTCGAGCGCGCTTCGAAGGAGGCGCTCCACGAGACCGGCCACACGTTCGGGCTGGTGCACTGCCCGGTGGAGCGGTGCGCGATGTCGCTGGCAACCGGTATCCGGCACATCGATTTGAAGAACGCCGCATTCTGTCCGTCATGCGCGGCGCGATTGAAAAGAAGTTCAAGGGAGTCATAACCATGAAGACCCACTGGCAGATTCTGGTGGTGGACGACGAAGAAGTGATGTGCGAATCGCTGGCGGCGTGGCTGCGCGAGGATGGATACGCGGTGGATACCGCCGCCTCGGGGCGCGAGGCCGTCGAGAAGGCGCGCCAGAAGGATTACGCCATCTATTTCGTGGACCTGAAGATGCCGGGCGGCATGGACGGCATCGAGACCATGATGCAGATCCGGCGCGTGCACCCGGAAGCCTCGATCATCATCATTACGGCCTACGCCACCGTCGATACGGCCATTACGGCAATGAAGGAGGGGGCGCAGGAGTACATCGTCAAGCCGTGCAACCCCGAAGAGATTTCGCTGCTGGTGAACCGCATCATCAAGGTCAAGAACCTGCAGCGCGAGAACACCATTCTGCGCAAGAAGCTGTCGCGGCAATACCACTTTCAGGACGTGATCAGCAAAAACGCGCGCATGCGGGAGATCCTGGATCTGGCCACCGAAGTGGCCAGCCTGCGGAGCACCGTGCTCATCCAGGGCGAAAGCGGCACGGGCAAGGAACTGGTGGCGCGCGCCATTCACAATTCGGGCGATCGCGCATCCAAGCCGTTCGTAGCGGTCTCCTGCGCGGCGCTGGCGGAGACGCTGCTGGAATCGGAGCTGTTCGGGCACGAGAAGGGCGCCTTCACCGGCGCCGCCCAGCAGAAGGCCGGCAAATTCGAAATGGCCGATGGCGGCACTATCTTCCTGGATGAGATCGGCGACATCTCGCCCAAGCTCCAGGTGGACCTGCTGCGCGTGTTGCAGGACCGCAGCTTTTACCGCGTGGGCGGATCGGAGGAGGTGCGCGTGGACGTAAGGGTGGTAGCGGCCACGCACGTGAACCTGCTGCAGGCCGTGGCCGAAGGCAAGTTTCGCGACGACTTGTTTTACCGCCTGAACGTGATTGAAATCCGCATCCCGCCGCTGCGCGAGCGCCGGGAAGACATTCCGTTGCTGGCGCAGCACTTTATCGAGCGGCTCTCGCACGAGCTGGGCAAGGACATCGGCGAGATCTCCGAAGGTGGGATCAAGATTCTGATGGATTACAACTGGCCGGGCAACGTGCGCGAGTTGGAGAACGCGGTGGAGCGGGCCATGGTGACCTGCCGCGGCCACGAGCTGACCGAGGACGACTTCTCGTTCCTCACTCAGAACCAGACTGCCAGCAAAGCCTGGGTGGCACCGGCCGGCATGACGCTGCAAGAGATGGAGAAACTGCTGATCGCCTCGATGATCGAGCGGGCGGGCGGCAACATCAAAGAGGCCGCGGCGCTGCTGGGCATCGACCGGTCGACGCTATACGAGAAGATCAAGAGGTACGAGATAGCGAGGTAACGCCGGCGGTTATGCCGCCGGTTTAAGCAAACATTCTACAGTGTTTATGTTGGCTGGTGAAGCCCAGCTTGCTGTCTCATTCAATTCAAGTGCAGGAGGGCCGCAGGTCGGGGCCACGCACCTGCCTGGCAGCGCCGGGCCGCGAGCCTGCTGCAACTTGTGGCGCGAGTGGAACCCGGAGGATCCCGGCAGCTACATTCTTATCTGCAGCGGTACAATGAAGATGCCATGAAACTGGAGATTGAGGTCAACGTTGCCGACGATGCCGCCGACAAGGCCGGACTCCAGGAACATCTGCGCAAAGAAGCCATTCTCGCCCTTTTTTCGGATCGCAGAATCCCGGCGGGCAAGGCTGCCCACGAGCTCGGCCTCGAACGCATCGCGTTTATGGAACTGCTGAAGCAGCGCGGCATTCCTTACGTCGTCTACACAGCGGATGACTGGGACGCTGACGCCATGGCCGTTGACGATTTCGAGAGACGGCGCAAGGCCGGATAGCCCTTGGTCGTTTCCAACACCAGCCCCCTCGTATACCTGGCTGCCCTCGGCGATTTTGAGTTGCTCCGCGAACTCTTCGCCCAGATAGCCATCCCGCGAGCCGTCTATCGGGAGATCGCCGTGGGCGGAGGCAAGCTGCCGGTGGCTCGCGCCGTGGAGGCAGCGATGACGTCTTGGCTTTCCGTGATGGATGTCACGGACATATCGGAGGCCAATCGGCTCCGGCAAACCGACCTGCATTCAGGAGAGAGCGAGGCCATCGTGCTGGCAACGCAAATGAGCTCGCCTGCTCTGCTGATGGACGACAGCGATGGCACTCGAGCGGCCGCTGCCCGTGGTACGAATGTCATCCGAACGCCCGGAGTTTACCGAATGGCCAAGGACAGACATCTGATTCCGGCTGTCGGTCCGAAACTCGATGGTCTTAGAAAGGCGGGGTTCTGGCTGCGCGACGAACACTACCGGACGATTCTCAGGAGTCTGGGAGAGTAGCGCATCCAGTGGCGCCCCTACGGCTCCAGGAACATCTCGCCGCAAACGGCGTCCCAATCCGCTTCGGGGTAGCTCTGGGCGATGTCCGCCACGGGCACGCCGCCATCGGCTAGCGTGGGGGCGGCGCCCTCGGCGGAGAGCGCCAGTTGCAGCCGTTCCATCTCGCGCATCAGCCAAGGCTTGATTTCGGTGCCGCACAGCAGGTGGCGCATGTCCATTTGGCCGTTGATGGGCTTGACCTTCAGGTACCAGCCGCGGCCGGGGGCGCCGGTTTCGACTACTTCGCCGTCTACCGGCGAGAGCACGCGCACGTCGGCTTCGCGCTTGTGAATGTGGAACGCCGTTCCATTGGCGTGAACGATGGCGCCTGGCTGCGGAAGATCCACGGCGTCCGGGGCGCCCACCAGGCGGCTGCCGAGTTCATCGAGGCCCACGGTCACGGTGCCATCGGCCTCCGGCCGCGCCCAGGCGTGACCACGGTGGTAGAGACAATCCACCGGAAAGGACATGCCGAAGATCTCTTCTTCCGTTTCGTCGGACTGTTGGGGCGGGTGCGCCGCGATCAGTTTGGCGTGTGTCTCGCAGAGGCGGCAATCGAATGCGTGGGGGCATTCCCGGCTCTTGAACTCGCCGGTGAACACGTGGCGGCAGACGCGGTCGCGCGCGGGCAGATCGTGGAAATCGGAGTGCCAGCGGATCTCCTCGGTTTCGTGCGCGGCCAGGGCGCGGCGGGAGCGGAAGACGGCGAAAATCACCGTAGTCGCCACCACCGCCAGAACCGTGTAAAACGCGCCCAGGAAGATGTAGCTCGCGGCGCCCCAATGAAAACCGTAGTTCCAGGGAAACATGATCAATACCTCCCGGCCATGACGGGCAGCTCTTCTTCTTCCTGCTGCACCTCGGCCTTAAGTTCGCGCTCCTCGGGGAAAAGCTGGAGGTAGCGGAACGAGAATGAATAAACCAGCACGCCATAGGCCACAACCGCCAGGAACGTCCCGGTCTCCTGCCAGCTCGGCCAGTAGGAGAGGAACTTGTCGAAGGCGAGTGTGGGAAGCGCCAGCGTCTGCACGGTAAGAACGAATCGGTTGAGCGCCACGCCGAGGCAGGCCATAGCGGCGGCGGAGACCAGCCAACCGGTGCGGCGGCGTAACCGCGGCGTCAGCATGATCAGCGCGGGGATCATCCCGAAGAGCACGATTTCCGCGAACAGGATCCAGGTGCCGAACGGTTTCCACGCGTAATACTGCGCTGCCGGGAAGCCGGCGTCAGGCGATGTTCGATTGATCCAGATGAGCGTGTCCACGGTCTTGGCAAGGACGTAAACCGAGAGTAGCAGCCCCGAGATGCGGCCCAGCAACTGCAACACTTCGGGCCTGGCGAGGCGTTTCCTCGAGATCTTCTCCACCAGCCAAGTGGTGAGCAGGATGAAGCTCGGCCCCACGGCGGCGGCGGAGACGATGAACAGGAAGAACGTGGACGGCCAGACCAGGAAGCCTTCGCGGAAAGCAAATGGCCGGCCGCGCAGCACGCCGTACAGGCCGCCCAACGAACCCTGGTGGAAGAACGAAAGGAAGGTGCCCACGCCCGCCAGCACGTAGACCAGCTTGTGCAACTCGTACTCGAACACCAGGAAGGAGGGCACCTGGCGCAGTTTGCGGTTCTTCAACAGAATAGGAAGGTATTCGATGGCGAGCACCGTCAGGTAGCAACTGATGCAAAAGGTGACCTCGGTCAGCATCGAGTGGACGTTGGGGTACCAGAAGGTGAACCAGGCGCGCAACGGCTGGCCCACGTCCACCATCAAGACCGCTATCGCCCCGCTGTAGCAGACCAGGCCGATGACCACCGCGCTATTGATGACGGCGCTCAACTCTTTGAGCTTGAGGATGTAGAGCAGGAAGCCGGTGAAGAAGGCGCCCGCGCCCAGCGCGATCACGGTCAGGTCGAGGAAGATCCAGAGACCGAAGGCGAAGCGGTTATCCATGTTGGTCTGGTTCAGACCCTTGACGAGGCACAGGCCCGCGGAGTAGGCGCCGAATGCGAGCAGCGCCAGCCACGGCATAATCCACAGCAGGAACCGAGGCGTCGAGCACCGCTTCACGCCGCGCGCAATGAATTCCTTATCCACGAGAACTCTCCTTCCCGAGGCCCAGCTTGGGGGCGCTCGAGATCTGGCGCACCCAGTTCTTCTTGGAACGGTAGTAGATCTTGGGCTCGGTACCGATTGTCTCGAGCAGCCGGAAACTGGCGCCGTTTTTGGCGGCCTGGGCGGGCGCGCTTTCGGGACGGTTCAAATCGCCGAACTGGATGGCCCGGGTGGGGCAGGCCTCGACGCACGCGGGCACGTAATCGACGGCCTCGATGGCGCGCCCGTTGGCGGCGGCAAGCTGTTTGGCGGCATGCCAGCGGCCGTGGCAGAAGTTGCACTTCTCCACCACGCCGCGCATGCGGGGCGCCACGTCGGGGTTCAAAGTCTTTTCCATGCCGGCGGGCCAGGCCGGGTCCCACCAGTTGAAGTAGCGCGCATGGTAAGGGCAAGCCACCATGCAGTAGCGGCAGCCGAGGCAGCGCTCGGGCATCTGGCCCACAATGCCGGTGGCCGGGTCGACCTCGACCGCCTGCTGCGGGCAGACGCTGACGCAGGGCGCATCCTTGCCGCACTGCTGGCACAGGACGGGCACGAAGGCCGACCGCCGGTTGGGGTAGTCTTCGCCGTTATCCACCTGGAACACGCGGATCCAGGTGATGCCTTTGCGATCAGTGGCGCCTTCGTGGGCCGGCGGAACGTTGTTCTCGACGGCGCAGGCCACCATGCAGGCGCCGCAGCCGTTGCAGCGGTCGACATCGATCGTCATGCCGTAACGTGCCGTTTTGCCGGGTTTCTTTTCCGAGGTCATGCGGCCACCACCTTGGCGGGCGTCGACGCCCCGCACAGATCTATCATTCCGGCTCCCGCGGCCACCTTCACCACGCCGGGAGGGACTCCGGAATCGAGCGAAATTTCGATCTGCGCGCTGCCGCAGCGGGTCTGCAGGATGGCGCGCGCGCCTTCCGCCACCCCGCACGCGCGGGCGGTGACGGGGTTGAGCACCGCGTGGTTCGCGGCCAGGCGCAGGTTAGACTCTTGATAGAGCTTGGACATGAGCGGCGAGAGCGGAGCCGCGGCGGCGCGCGTCTCGCAAGTAATCGCCACCAGCGGCAGGTCTTCGTCGGAGGACTCCGTAGCGCCGGGGGCCTCGGTGTCTGGCAGGATGGGAAGCTCGCGCCGCTTCTCATCGACGGCGTCGAGCCAGCAGCCGCCCTCATTCAGAGCCTTCCAGAAATTGTCGGGCTTCACGTCTCTTAGAGCCGCCGATTTGGCGCCGGCATAGGTGAACAGCGTCCCGCGGCCGGCTTTGTGGATGGCATCGGCGCGCTGGCGCAGGGCGTCCGCGGCCGGCAGTCCCGCAAGACCGGCGATAAACTCGGATGGATTCACCATCCCGGCCGGGGGCGCCACCAGCGGAGCGGCGATGCGAAACGCAGCCGCCACGGAATCGATGGCCGGTGGAATGTCGTCGAAAACTTCCGGGTACACCGCCGTCGGCAGGACGAATTGCGCATAGCGGCCGTAGCCCTGGCGCGACCAGGCGAACGTCACGACGAGGGGGTTATCCCGGACCAGTTTCCTCGCGATGGTGCTCCAGGAAAGATACCCGTCCACGGCCGATTCGTCGATGAGCAGGACGCGGATGGAACCGTCGGGCACGGATGCCAGGTTAGTGACGGGAGCCGCCTTCTTCCAGCTTTCGGGAACGGGAGTTTCGCGGCGCGCCACAATGGTGCGGCCCAGGCTGCCAAGTTGGCGGTTCAACTCCATCGCCGCCGGGGTTTGGCCGCCATCGAGCACCAGCGCCGGGCCGTTGTGCGCCAGTTCCTCCGCCACCGATGTGATCTGCTGTTCCGTGAGACCCGTCAGGGCGGCGAATGGCGCTACAGGTTCCCGATTGGCCAGCACGTTCGCGATGGCCTGTGCGAGGGCTTCTTCCGAGCCGGGCCGGATGGGCAGCCACAGATCCGCGAGGCTGGCGGTGCGGCTTTCCAGAGGCTCGGCCTGGATGAGGCGGAAATTCTCGCGGGCGGCGATCACGTTGCCCGGCGTGCCCCAGCCATCCAGCAGCGGCGCGCCAAAGCTCAAGACCGTCTTCGCTTCTTGAAGGTCAAACGCCGCCGAGCCGCCAAGAGGCGATGGCGGCGCGAGGTACAGCCCGTGCTTCACGGACGCCATGGCGCGGCGATAGGTCCACGAGGCCGTGCGGCCGGGCCGCAGATCGAGCACCGCCGCTTGTTCCGAAGGGCCGCACTTCGCAATGGCAGCCGAGACCGCCTCGGCCGCTTCTTTCGCCGGACCCTGCTTCAGCCGCGTGGGAAGGTACGGCAGATGGTGCGCCGTCAATCCGAACGGGCACAGTGTGCCATGGCTCAAAGGATGCCCGGACACACCCATCAGGGCCACTGGCTGATCGCCGACCAAGCGCGCGCGAACCGCACATCCGGCGGGGCAGAGCGCGCAGTTGGTGAATTTCGTGCGGATCTCGCCGCGCGCCGGCCGCGGAATCCCGGGCCAGTTTTCCGACCACAGCGCGGAATCCGTGATCAGCCGCCACGGAGCCGGTGTGAAGAGGGCGCCCACCACCGAGCCGCCCACGAATTTAAACAGATCTCTGCGTGTGGTATTCATTTGTGGCAATCCAGGCAACTGTGCTCGAGGCCATGCTGACGGTGGCAGGCCACACAGTCGTCCATCTTCATGTCGCGCCAGACGTCGCGCGAGTAGCCGCTGATGCGGTCCTGCTGGTAGGGGCGGAGGGTATCGGTGGAACCCTCGCCGCCGTGGCAGCGCTCGCATTTTACCTGGGCCAGCTTGACGTGAGTGATGTGCGAAAAGTAGACATTCTCGGGCTGGCGCGCGTAGGAGGCCCATGGCGGCTCACGCTGCGGCGTCACGTATCGATCGATGAAGTTTTTTTCCGCCACGGTCGAGCCCATGGCCGCGGCGTGGCACCCCGCGCACTTATCCAGGCTGGGGATGTCGGCGAAGGTTCCGTCTTCACGGAACGCATGGCAGTCTTCACATTTCGAGCCGGCCTTGTCGGCGTGAACTTTATGACTGAAGTTCACCGGCTGGGGCCGGCTCTGGTAGATGGCGCGGGGAAAGCCGAGCCAACCCGCGCCCAGGGCGACTAGCACTCCGGCCAGAAAGACGATTTTTCCGCGATGTTTCACGGTTCTCTCTTTCCACTCGCATATGGCGAGAAAAACTCATGGAACAAAGCCAGCATCTGGTCGCGCTCGAGAACCCGAGCGAGGCCAGCGACGAACTGGCCGCCATCTGCCGCTGTGGGCAGGCTGTGTTGCTGTTGCAGAAACTCGTTGATGCGACGCTGCTCCCGCTCCATCCAGGCGCGCGCGCCGGCGCCTTCGAGCAGGTTGGCCAACGCTCCAGGCTCCAGAACTCCCTCGAACAGCCACCCGCCGGTATACGGCTGGGAGGTGAGGTGCGAAGGATCGGCGCGAAGGTAAAGGTTGCAATTGGTCAGCAAGAACGGATTGGGGAAGACCACTTCGAGATCGACGCCTTCGACAGTCAGGACGGCGGTGGGCCGGTGGCGCCCCTTGAGCCAGACGTAGGCGATGCGTTCGATCTTGCCGAGCGCGCGGCTCAGGAACGCGTCGATGCCGGCGTGGCAGACGCCGTCATCGGTGACGTCGAGCCACATGTGATTGGCGGAATACTTGAGCCAGCCGGGCAGCGGAGTGCCGTCCACCTCTTCGGCATCCACATTCGGATGCGCCATGGCGAGGTAGAGTTGGCAGTAGCGAAAGCTATCGTTCCCGCAACGCGAAAGCAGCGACTCGCTGTAGGGGATGAGCTTGGCGACGGGCGCCGCGCCGCAGTACTGCATCAGTGATTCGCCCAGATAGGGGCACGGTCCGGAAGCCGGCTGCTCCTGGGGTTGAGTTCGATAAACCGGGCAGGAAGCGTGGTCCGCGGAGGAGCACTTCTCGTCTGCCCGGCCGGCCTGCGCCAGCGGAATCACCTTCCGGACGGCAGACGTCTGGCAATACCTGACCTGCGTTTCTTTCAGGAAGGGGCAGGTCATTGGGATTACCGTTCCTCTTTCTTCCTCAGATCCTCGCCGCCATCGGCCATGGTGACGCCGAGCCCGGGAAGGTTGAATGCGTGCCCATCGTGGAATGCGGTGACCAGGTCGGCTACCTCGGTATCCAGTTTGGACAGCGCCGCATGTTTCTTGCGTTTTGCGGCCAGTTCCTGCACGACGCCGATGGCAACGGCGAGGCAGCAGATCAGGACCACCACACCCAATGCGATGTTGGTGACGTTTAACCAGTACGTTGATGGATCGCTCACGGAGATTTCTCCTTCGGAAAGGCCAATGCACGGGGGGGGCCACGCGGAAAAGAAAGGAGTTAACAGGGCGGGGGAGTGCCGGCGTGTTGGAAAATCAGACTGAAATGTCTGGAATTCCGGCTATGGCAGGCCTCGGAGGCTCCCCCGCGGCTACATTCTTGTCTACGCACCTGTTCTGATGGATGAGCGGCGCGGCCGGGATGCCCATTGTGGTGCACGTCCCGCTCCCTTGTTCATCGCGTTCTGGAAAGCGTTGCAGCTTTCGTGCCCCCAGCATGACCGTGAGATTACGGGCGTACCAATAGCGCGAATCGCCGTCATGCCCAAGGTCCTCGAAACTAGGTCTGCTCTCATCGAAGTGGAAAACGTCCATTTCATTGCCTGCGCCGTCAGGCGGCATCGGGTTCACCTCGCTTTTCCGTAAGCCTGATTCTGCCCAAAGGCAACGTGACGGCCAATGGCCGGTTAGAATCTCTGCTGATACCGACTACTGATGCGCGACAGGACCGCCGCATAATCGAGCCGGGTTGAGCTATAGTCCACCCACTCAAACGGAAACGGTGCGGCGTTCGTGGCTCGATACCGAAGGACCAGGAATTCGTCGAACGCAGGCAGGACTTGCTCTCGCAATCGGCGCTCCGCTTCCGGCGCCTCTTGGATCGGGTGCAAGAAACCGCCTCTCCCGGTCGTGGGAAACGGCCTATCACCCTCATATCCGATGACGCTTTCGGCCTGGTTGATGCCCACCACTGCAACACAGATCGGGTTGCCGCCTCCGCGCCGGAACTGCGTGACTTGATCGCGGAGGCTGGTAATCACCCGATCTATTTGTTTGATCATCGCCTTGGCGAGAATCTTGACTTCAACGCCGATCTCAACCGTTGCGATTGGACCTCTTGCCACCGTATAGCCCGGCTCGATGGTTGGAGTCTCACCGGGGATGATCTCCCCGAAGGTGGCATCACCGCGCCGCGCCCGCACACCTCTGCGCCGGTTCTGGACATTCAGCACGCGGTCTCTCCGCTTCAGCACCGCGTCGCTGTACCGCTGCGAGCGATTGATCGTGACCAGATCCTCGTAAAGGTGGATGGCAACGAAATCGCCTTGATTCGATGCTCGATGTCGGTAGACTCGTCCTTCAAAAAGCCGCCTGAATTCCGCGAGCAGCCGGAATTCCGGTTGAACTTGGGGTGACGTCAATCCACATGTACCTCAGCCGTTATCGCGCCAACCGTGCGTACTTGCCGTGCGGTCTTCAGTAATCGCATTTCGGCGTTCCGCACGTAGACAGATTCGATCTCATTACCTATCGAATTCCTGCCTGACATGATAGCAGCTAAGGACGTGGAACCTGTACCAGAAAAAGGATCCAGGACGGTATCACCAGCAAACGAAAACAGCCGGACAAGGCGCTCCGCTACTTCAATCGGATATGGAGCCGGGTGCCCGTCGCGGGTGGAAGCTCCCCGCAAATCTGTCCAAATGGACCGCTGCCACGAGCGCATCTCGTCCCGCGTGAGCATTGACAGCGCCTTCTGGACCATCGGAGTGGTGCGGTACTCGCCACCCTTCCGGAGAAACAGTATGTACTCGATGTCGTTCTTGATGACCGCGCCGGGCTGGTACGGCTTACCGTAGAATCCCGCGCCGTTGCCTTCGGCCTCCATTACACCGTTTGAGATCTTGTGCCAGAAAATCGGCGTGAGGCAGTCCAGGCCAAGCTCCCGCGCCCGCACTTGGATATCGGAGTGCAAAGGCATTACCCGGTGCCGTCCGTCAAACTTGCGTGGAATGCAAACGTCACCGACAACGCAGCAGACCCGGCCACCTCCCACCAGTACGCGGGCGCATTCCTTCCAGACTTTGTCGAGTTCATCTAGGAAGTGGTCGTAGTCCGCAATGTGCCCCATCTGCCCGGCGTGCTGCGGATACTCCTTCAAAGTCCAGTAAGGCGGTGAGGTGACCACCAGGTGAACCGATCCGTCCGGAATCCAGGAGAGGTTGCGCGAATCGCCTCGATGGAGCCGATGCACGGTCTTGTTGTACGGCGCGGGCCAAGGGTGCTCGCGGAAGTAGGCGTTGGCCGTGAGAAGCGCCTGCATTCCCTCCGGCGTGTTGTCTTCAGAGGGGAGCGCAACAGGGCAATCGCCGTACATTGAGAACAGCGCAGCCGTACCGTTCGCGCGGTTCTTCCGAACACGCGGACGCTTGGCATCCCGAAACAAAATGTCAGCGTTCTGTTGTTTGCTCAAAGCCCTAAATTCATATAATACCGGACGCCGCTCTTCACTCGCCGGGTTTCCTTCAGGGGAGGTTAGTTCAAGCATAACGCGGTTGGCTCTGCGCCTGTTGAACTCATCGGCTGGGCAGCATCGTGTCTGTAGGACCGGCTGCGCCCACCGAGCGCCACTGGCAGCGCCACCACCCGCCGTCAGGACGGCCGAATCCTTGCCCGGACCGGCGCGGGTGGCTCCCTGTGGCGCGGCTTTCGGGAATCTCACCAAACCTTGATTTTATTGATCGGGGCGGGCAGATTCGAACTGCCGACCCCCTGCGCCCAAGGCAGGTGCGCTGCCGTGAAGGCCTCAATGGCGCTGGAGATCCGGCTTGCTACCGCTTTCCCGGCCCCGCCGGCACCTCACTCCCGAATTGGATGGTGGAATCCACCTTGTACATCTTCACGCTGGCGTCCAGAGGGCGGAGCATTTCCAGAACGATGGCCGCGCCTTGCGTCTTCAGAGAGAAATGCGAGCTTCCGTCGCGCGCCACGGGGAATTCGCGCGCGCCGAAGGGCGGAATCTGCACTTCGAAGGCGGTGGTGCAGATGGGCTTCAGGTCGGCGGCGGGGTGCGTGGCGGTGGGTGTCGAAAAGAGTCCGCCGGAGGAATAGCAGGCCGACGCCTTGGCCGTATGCTCCGACGTGTTGATGAGCGAGAGCAGGCCGCCGGGCAGGTCCGTGACATCCCTGGAGAACCAGGGGCTCTCGGTGGAGTAAACTACCTCGCGGCCGGCGGCGGTCCGCAATTGGTTGCCAACCACGCACTCGGTCGCGCCGCTAACGGCCACTACCGGCGAGAGGCCGGGCGATGGCACCCGATCCCAAGCGGATGGTGATCTCGGGGTGCCCCGCAATCACCACCAGCGCGCCGCTGGCCCGGTAGGGTTCCACATCCACGACTACCGGCCGGTCGCTGAGGTTTTGCGGCTCCACCGTGGACGAGCATCGCGGTCCATAGGCCAAGGCAGGCACGACGCTCTCGACTACCCGTTCCTGGCCCGAGGCCAACGCCAGCGCCGCGAACAGGGGCAGAATCCGCCTCACAGTTCTCATTCTCGCTCACGCCGGTGCGCGCCGCTCGCTACAATCGGAAAAGTGCCGGGCGTTTATCTTGCCTATCCTTTTTGCGCGCAGAAGTGCACCTACTGCAACTTCGCGTCGGGCGTTTACCCGCGCGCTGTGGAGGCGCGCTATCTCGACGCGCTCGAGGCGCAGATCCGCACCTGCCAGTGGGAATGGATGCCCGAGACGGTGTACCTGGGTGGCGGCACTCCCAGCGGCATGGCGCCGGAGGGCCTGCGCCGGCTGCTTGAGATCATCCCCGGCCGGCCTTGGGCGGAGGCCACCATCGAAGCGGCGCCCGGAACCATCACCGCCGAAAAAGCCCGCGCCTGGGCGGCTTGCGGCATCAACCGCGTGAGCCTCGGAGTCCAGTCGTTCGTGACCAAGGAAATCCGGCGCACCGGCCGCAAGCACACCGCCCAAACGGTGGCCGATGAGATCGGCACGCTGCGCGATGCCGACATCGGCAACGTGAACATCGACCTCATCGCCGGACTCAGCGGGCAGACAGAGGCGAGCTGGCGCGAATCGCTCGACTGGATTGAGCGGCTGGCCCCCGCGCACGTCTCCGTATACATGCTGGAAGTGGATGAGGACAGCCGCCTAGGCAAGGAAATACTAAACGGCGGCGCGCGATACGGGGCGGGGGAGACGCCCGGCGACGATCGCACGGCGGGGCTCTATGAGATGGCCGTCGAGCGGCTCGACGCGCTGGGCATTGCGCGCTATGAGATCTCGAATTTCGCGCGCGCCGGCTCGGAATCGCGGCACAATTTGAAGTATTGGAAACTGGAGCCATACGCGGGCTTCGGCGCCGACGCGCATTCCTTCGACGGGCGCGTGCGGAAGCAAAACCCGGAATCGGTGGAGGAGTATCTCAGTGGGACTGGGCAGGTGTTGGACCCGCCCCACGACGACGAGCGCTTCTTCGTCGGGCTGCGGCTGATGGCCGGTATTCGCCCCGAGCCGGAGGAATGGCGGCGGTTCGAGCAGCCCATCCGCCGCTTTCTGGATGCCGGGCTGCTCGAAACCGAGGGCGGCGTTTTGCGGCTCACCGGGCGCGGCGTGCTGCTCTCCAACGAAGTTTTTCAGGAGTTTCTTACACCATGATCGATCTGCGAAGCGATACCGTGACCAAGCCGACGCCGGCCATGCGGCGCGCCATGATGGAGGCTGAAGTCGGCGACGACGTTTACGGCGAGGACCCCACCGTAAACCGTCTCGAGCAGCGCGCCGCTGAGATTGCCGGCAAGGAAGCCGCGCTATTCGTGCCCTCAGGCACCATGGGCAACACCATCGCGGTCAAGCTCCATACCGAGCACGGCCAGGAAGTGATTTGCGATTCCCGCTCCCACGTGCTGGATTACGAACTGGCCATGATGGCGTGGTTCTCGGGGTGCCTGGCGCGCGCCATCCCCACCGAGGAGGGCATCCTCGCCTGGGACCAGGTGCGGCGCCACATCCGGCCGCCGCACGCGCACTATGCGCCCACCGGCCTCATCGAAATCGAAAACACGCACAACATGGCGGGCGGGACGGTCTACCCGATGAGCGTCATCCGGGAAATCTGCGATGGCGCGCACGAGCGCGGTTTGAAGGTGCACATGGATGGCGCGCGGGTGTTCAATGCAGCCGCGGCAATGAACGTGCAAGTGCGAGAGATTGTGGCTCCCGTGGATACAGTCATGTTCTGTCTCTCGAAAGCGCTGGGCGCGCCGGTGGGTTCCATGCTGGCCGGGCCGGCCGGCCTGATCGCCAAGGGCCGGCTGTACCGCAAGCGGCTGGGCGGTGGAATGCGGCAGGCGGGGGTTCTGGCCGCCGCGGGGTTGATCGCGCTCGAAGATACGCCCCAGCGGCTCCCCGAGGATCACGCCAACGCGCGGTTCCTGGCCGAAGGGCTGGCGCGCATTCCCGGCATTCGGATCGACGCGCGGAAGGTGGCCACCAATATCGTGGTTTTCGACGTGAGCGGCACGGGCCGCGCCAGCGCCGAAATCAGCGCGCGGCTGAAGGCGCGCGGGGTGCTGATCAACGGTATCAACGAGCGCCTGATGCGCGCGGTGACGCACTACGACGCCACCCGTGCCGATTGCGCACAGGCCCTGGAGGCGGTAGCCGGCGCAGCGGCAAAATGAGTCCGTGAACACGGTATCATGGAAGGAAACGTAATCATGTGCTTCCTATGTTGAAATTCATTTCGCTGCTGGCGGGCGCCTCGATCGCGCTGGCGCAGCAGTATTCCATATCGACGGTGGCCGGAGGCGCGCCGCCCGCCACGCCGGCCGCGGCCGCGAGTCTCTCGATGGGGCAGCCGGGGCGCGTGGCCATTGATGCCTCGGGCAATCTCTATTTCAGCGGCTCGAATTGCGTCTTCAAGATCGACTCCCATGGAACCGTGACGCTCATCGCGGGAACCTCGCGGGCCGGTTTTTCGGGCGACGGCGGCCTCGCCGTGAATGCGCAATTGAACGCCCCGCAGGGCATCGCTTTCGACGCGGCGAACAATATCTACATTGCGGATTCCAGGAACAACCGCGTCCGCCAGGTGAACCCGTCGGGCATCATCACCACCTTCGCCGGCACTGGCGTTATCAGCCCCGGCGGCGGCCCCAGCGCTTACGGTGACGGCGGCCCGGCTGTCAGCGCGCAATTGCATCTGCCCATGGGCGTGGCCGTCGACACGTCGGGCAACGTGTACATTGCCGACACCGGCGATAACACCATCCGCAAGGTCACCACCGACGGCAACATCGCCACCATTGCCGGCGACAGCTTTCCCAGTTACCAGGGCGATGCCGGCCTGGCCATCAGCGCGGAATTGCACGGCCCCGAGGATGTCGCGGTGGATTCGTCCGGCAACATCTACATCGCGGACACGGGCAACGCGTACGTCCGCAAGGTCACCAGCGATGGCAACATCAACTTTATCGCCGGCGACGGAAGCATCGGTTACTCCGGCGATGGCGGGTACGCCACCAGCGCCGACTTGATCGCGCCCTTCGCGCTGGCGGTGGACTCCTCCGGCAATGTCTACTTCGCCGAGAACGGCGACAGCCGGATCCGGAGGATCGACGCCAAGAGCCTCGATATCAGCACCGTGGCCGGAAACGGCACGCCCGGATTCTCCGGCGACGGCTCGGACCCCACCAAAGCGCAGATGAATTCCCCCACCGGCGTGGCCGTGGACTCGGCTGGGAATCTGTATATCGCCGATTCGCTGAACTGCCGCATCCGCAAGGTGGCCTCAGGTGGAAGCATCTCGACGTTTGCGGGAAACGGCACTCTGAGCTACTCCGGTGACGGTAGCGCGGCCATCCAGGCGCAACTCAACACGCCTCAGGGCGTGGCGGCGGACTCTTCCGGCAACCTGTACGTCGCGGATACCCTCAACAACGTGGTCCGGAAAGTCTCGCCGAATGGAACCATTTCCAACTTCGCCGGGAATGGCGGCGCGGGCAGTTCCGGAGACGGCAGCGCGGCCACCAGCGCGCAACTCCACGGGCCACAGGGGCTCGCCGTAGACGCGTCCGGCAATCTCTTTATCGCCGACACGCTGAATGCCAAGGTGCGCAAGGTCTCGACCAACGGCGTCATCGGCACCGTGGTCGGAAGCGGCACTCCCGGCTATGGCGGAGATGGTGGAGCCGCCGCCAGCGCGCAATTGAATCTGCCCAGCGGCGTGGCGGTGGACTCTACCGGCAACCTGTACATCGCCGACTTCGGCAACAGCCGGGTGCGCGAGGTCTCGGCCACCAGCGGCGCCATCGGCACCGTGGCCGGGAACGGATCCGCCGGGTACTCCGGCGACGGCGGCGCGGCCGCCAAGGCGCAATTGAATGGTCCCCAGGGCGTCGCGGTGGATGCCGCCGGCGACCTGTACATCGCGGACACCGAAAACAACCGGATCCGCGAGGTTACCCCCGGTGGCCTCATCGCGACGGTAGCCGGAAACGGCGTCGCGGGTTACTCGGGCGATGGGGGGCAAGCCACCAGTGCGCAAGTCGGCAACCCGGTCGGCGTGGCCGTGGATGCCGTGGGCAACATTTTCACCGTGGACGCCAGCAATCGCGTGCGCCAGGTCTACCCCAACGGTCTTATCGCGACCATTGCGGGCAACGGCTCGCGGGGCTACTCGGGAGACGGCGGTCTGGCCACCCAGGCGCAGCTCAATGCTCCCTCCGCCATCGCTTTGGGCAGCAACGGCAACCTGTACGTGGCGGACATGGCCAACAACGCCGTCCGGTTGCTCCAGTACGCCGGCAGCGGCCTGGCCATCGGCGCGGTGACCAACGCCGCCAGCAACTTCAGCGGACCGGTGGCGCCCGGCGAGGTGGTGGTGCTCTACGGCTCCGGACTGGGCCCTGCCCGGCTTACGCAGTACCAGCTTGACCCGACCAGCGGGCTGGTGGGCACCAGTCTTGCCGGCACCAGCGTCCTATTCAACGGCACGCCGGCGCCCGTGCTATATACCTCCGCCACCCAAATCGGCGCCGTAGCACCGTACTCCATATCGGGAGCGAACGTGCAGGTATTCGTCGAGTACCAGGGCCAGACCAGCGTTCCCGTGACCTTGCCAGTGGCCCCGGTGGCCCCGGCTCTCTTCACCCAGGACAGTTCCGGCAAGGGCCAGGCGGCGGCCTCCAACCAGGACGGGACCTTGAACGGGGCGGCTCATCCGGCGAAAGTGGGGAGTTACATCTCGTTTTGGTTGACCGGCGCGGGCCAGATGAATCCCGCGGGTGTGGACGGTTTGCCGGGAGCCGCTCCCCTGCCGCTGACGGCGGCCCCGGTCGCCGTGACGATTGGCGGACAATCCGTGACGCCGCAGTATGCCGGCCAGGCGCCCAACACGGTAGCCGGGGTGATGCAGATCAACGCGCAAATTCCCAGCGGAGTTCAGGCCGGCAGCGCGGTCCCGGTGGTGGTGCAGGTGGGCAGCGTCTCCACCCAGGCGGGCGTGACCGTGGCAGTGGGGAATTAGCGGGGGGAGGACAGCGGCTCCCGCTACGGGCCACCCGCCCGCTCTTTGGATTCCCACTCCTCGCGCAGCATGGCGTACAAGAAGCAGTCCTTCCACTCGCCGTGGATTTTGAGGTTGCTCTTGAGGAAGCCTTCCTTGCGCATCCCGATCTTTTCCAGCACCCTTCCGGACGCCGGATTCTCAGGTAGGCAGATGGCCCAGATCCGATGAAGCTGGACTTCGCCGAACCCCAGAGCCGTCAGTTGTCCGGCGCAGCAGGCGCCCAGACCCCGACCCCAGCACGCCGGATCCAGCAGGTACCAGAGCTCGCCTTCTTCCGCTCCGTGGAGGATCGCAATTCCGCCCAATCCGATGAGCCCGCCGGAATCCGCGTCCACGGCCGCTCGAACTACGGAACGCCAGGCGGGCGAAGCATGCTCATCCATGGCAGCGCGGAGGAACTTCCCGGATTCCTCCCTGGAACAGAGCGGCAGCAGCATGTAGCGCACAACATCCCAGGACGCCCCCACCGTGCGGTCCTATTCCCCCAGCAGAAAGCCCCTCTGCAACATCTCGCGGAGCACCGCCAGCGATCCGCGGGCTACCGCGTCGAAGCTCACTCCCAGGCGCCCGGCCACTTCCTCGAGCACTTCCCGCACGGTCTTGGGTCCTTCGAAGGCCTTGAGCATATTAGCCACGTGGGCGTCCACGGAAGCCTGGAACCGGAAGCCGGTGCCCTGGCGAAGCCAGTAGCTCGCATCGCTCCACGCCTCGCCCGACCAGGTTCGCGTAGTCTCCAGCGCCAGCCCCGGCGCCATCCGCAACTTCCACTCCAGCAGGCCGGAATCGTCCTTCATCCGGTCCAGCGCGTCGCGAGCTTCGAACATCCGCCACACCGCATCGCCGAACGGTTGCGGCGGGCGCGGAGGCAGTTCCTCGAAGCGCACCCAGTTCTCGCCGGGCCCATAGGGCACCCCGCTGCGCCGCCGCATGGCGATCAGGCCCTCGGAAATGGAAGCGACATGCAACCGCTCGAAGTAATCGGCGTATTCGCCATATACCCGGCTCTGCACTTCGGCGTCGATGACGTCGGTGTCGTAAACCGTCTCTTCGGCGTGATCGAGAGCGGTCTTGGTTCGCATGCGCAAGACCAGCGCGTCGCACCCGGAATTGCGGAACCACCCGGCGATGCGCTCTTTCCAGTCCACGCCGGTGAAGTCGGGCCATTCGGCGGTGCACTGAAAGAGCCCTCCTTCCTCGAGGAATTCCGGCGCCTGGCCAACGATCTTGCGGCAGAGGCCATCGAGTTCCATGCCGCTGTCGCGGTAAGCGTAACGGACGCCGGGGCCGATCACGCACGGGGGATTGGCCACCATCAGGCCGAACTTGCGCCCCGCGGCCGGCTCGAAAGCGTCTCCCGTGGCGAACTCGGCATCGGAGATTCCGTTCAATCGTGCGTTGAATTGAGCGAATGCAATGGCCCGCGGGTTGATGTCGGTGGCCAGCAAGTGTCCGCCGGCGCGCGCCGCCACGAAGCCCATGACGCCGCATCCCGCGCCGAGGTCGAGGATGTTGCGGAAGCCCCGCCGCACCGTGAACAGGGCCAGGCTCACCGTGCTGTTCGTGACGCCGGAGACGATGTCCGGGCCGGCTCCACGGTCGAGCAACTCCGGTTTATCGGCCGCCAGAATCAGGCCTTCGTAAAGGTACAAGGCCACCAGGCCGCGGACGGAATCCCCCTCCGCATGCACCAGTCCCGCTTCCACCCACTCTTCGAGCGGGACCGGGGCCATGGCGGCGCGAGCTTCCCGGACGCCCGAGGGAACGCCCATGAGGAAGAGGCGCACGAAAGTGTCCAGCGGCCTGCCGGCGGCCGTCATCCGCATCACCCGCGGGATGTTCCGGCCGCCCCGGGCTCGTCCCTCTATCTCCGTGGGGAGATTGTCGGTGATCGGAAGGATACCCGCCGCGCGCAGCACATCGCGGAAGCGCGCGGCCTGTTCCGTACTGACCGCCGCCAGGCGTTCGGCATCCGCTCTAGCCGGGTATGGTTCCATTCTTTACACGTTACGGCATGGGCCGCAATTGTTCAAAGCGGATCTTCCAATTCGGCCGGCTTGCAATCCGCGGGCTGGGCACAGGGTCGGTCGCTCCCCCCAACTTTCCACCCGCAACTGCCCGAAATGCCACAATACCCAAGCACTAAGCGCGTGGTGGTGCGGGGGTGGGCATCAGAGACGTCTTCTCCCACCCCGACGCTTCCGCCACACATGTAAAACAATTCCTCAATCCCTGTGGATTTTTTCCACGCTTTGCCCGGCTTCCCTTCGCAAGACCGACTATGGATAAAAACTTGCTACAATATACAAGATTTTAAGGTATAGTATTCTTTAACAGCAGAGGTGAACCATGAGAAAGCACCTAGCTAGTGCTCTATTCGCCCTAGCCCCTTTAGTCTTATTCAACATCGCATCCGCCGCCGACCACAGGGTCAAACCGCCCGTGGACTTTACCGCCACTCCCATGCTCAATGGCAGTACTACGTCCCTGGGAAAGACCGGTGTTGTGGTGAAAATCCAAAGCGCCGCCATTGCCAAAGACGGCACAATCACCGTCCGTGCCACGATTATGGATTCCGACGGCTTCCCGCTAGACCGATTAGGCGTAGCCACCAAGGGTCCGGTCTCGATGAGTTTTATCGCCGCCTATATTCCCGCCGGCCAGACCCAGTACGTGTCCTACACCACTAGCGTGGCTGCGGCCACGCTGAACACAAACCCCTCGCAGACCCAGGCGGCGAACGATTCCGGGGGCACCTTCGTCACCAATGCCATCGGTGACTACACGTATACTTTTAAGACCAAGGCGCCGGCCACCTTCGACGCCACCGTCACGCACTCCATCGGGGTCTCCGCCCAACGTAACCTGGCCGAGTTCGGCACATTCGATGAATGGAGCGAGACCTCCAACGACGTGTTCACTTTCGTTCCGAACGGCTCAGCGGTGAAGGTGACGCGCTCGGTGGTCACCACCGACGCCTGCAATCAATGCCACGACCCTCTGATCGGCCACGGCGGATCGCGTCTCAAGGTGGAACTGTGCATCATGTGCCACACGCCGCAAACCATCAATCCGGATACGAAGCTCACCCAGGATATGAAGGTGCTAATCCACAAAATCCACAGGGGATCGAGTCTGCCCAGCGTCAAGGCCGGCACCCCTTACCGGATCTGGCATCGCGGCGCGTGGTCGGACTTCTCCGCTGTCGTCTTTCCGCAGGACATCCGGAATTGCACCACATGTCACGCGGCGGCCGCCACCCAAGCCGACGCCTGGAAAACCAATCCGAGCGCCGCGGTGTGCGGTTCCTGCCACGATGACGTGAACTTCGCCACCGGCGCGAATCATGTCAACCTGCCGCAACCCGACGACAACATGTGCAAGAACTGCCACAGCTCGAACGCCGTCTCGGACTTCGATGCCTCGATTCCCGGCGCGCACCTCATCCCCGCGAACTCCACCTCGCTTCCCGGCCTGGTCACCAAGGTGCTGAAGGTCGATAACGCGACGCCGGGCAACGCGCCCACGGTCACGTTCAGTGTCATGGACAAATCCAACAACCCGGTCGACATTAGCAAAATCACCTCCATTCGCGTGGTTCTGAGCGGCCCCAACACCGACTACGAGACCGGCCCGGGCGCAATCCGCGCTTCCGAGAATCCCAACGCGACGAAGGGCACCAATGGTGTGTACGTCTACGCCATGACCAATAAGATCCCGGCTGGCGCGGTGGGCTCCTTTACGGTTTCCATCGAAGCCAGCAATACGGTCACGCTGCTTCCGAACACCGTGATCGCAACTCCAGCCGTCGACGCCGCCCAGCCCGTGGAGTTCTATTTCTCGGTGGACAAGAGCGCCACGGTAGCGCGGCGCCAGGTAGTGTCCACTGCGAAGTGCTCGGCCTGCCATATGACCCTGGGCGCAGGCTTCGTCCACGGCGGCACTCGCGGCGCCACCCAAGAGTGCGTCATCTGCCACAATCCTTCCCTGACGGATGGCACCTCGGGTGACAGTGTGAACCTCGCCTGGCAAATCCACAGCATCCACCGCGGCGAGAACCTGGTCAACCCGTACGTGCTGGGAACCACCAATTACCAGTCAGTGCTGTTCCCGGGCGACCTGCGGGATTGCGCCGCCTGCCACCTCGACAGCACGTATCTGGTGGAGAACGTCGGGGCCAAGGCATTGGTAGCCAGCCCGGGCGGCTTCACCAAGACTACGCCTCCGATCTCGGCTGCCTGCCAGGGTTGCCACGACGACATTGCGACCGCGTCCCACGCCTTGGCCAACACAACCATCCTGGGCGAGAGCTGCGCCGCCTGCCACAAAGCGGGCGAACCAGCCTCCGTGGACCGCGTCCACCAGCGGATCTTCTAAACTTCCGAACACCTCCAGGGTCGCACGGTGGCATCATCGTGCGACCCGTCTTCAGTCCAACTCTTCGACTTGCCACCTCTTGTCATCCGAGCGGCGGACGCACAGAATAGAGATTGGAAACAGGTAAGAATGAGAGAAAGGTTTCGCCTGCTCGGTGTGCTCGTCGTAGTCGCGGGGATGGCGCCGCGGGCCGCGTTGGCCGAAGTGAAGGTCGTGACATCCGGGCCGGTGGAACTGCGGTTCACCTTCCCCGGCATGCGCGGCGCGGATAGCGTCACGCTTGATCGTTTCCTTCTCAACGGCCAGCTCGTCACCGCCGCCAACCAGTTCCAGGTGCGGCAGCTTACCGCGGGCGTGAACGAGATTACGGCTCAATCGTCGGCCGCGGGCGATTGGGAATTCGACCTCGCCGACCAGATGGGAATGGGCGCCTCTTACCGGTCGATCCGGACCATGATTCTGTCGAGAGCGTCGCGGTCGATCGGATAACCCAGTCCCGGCTCGGTCGGCGCGTTGACGTAACCGTCCTTGTCCACCCGAAACTTGTCCTTGTGGTAGACGCGGTCCACGTATTCCATCGGCCAGGGCATCTCGAACCAGTAGTCGTTGTTGGCCGCCAGTTCGAGCTGGAAGTGCACCGCCAGGTCCATCGGGTTGCCCCAGTTGTGCGGCTGGCATTCCATGCCGAAAGCTTCCGCCAGTTGGCACACTCGCACGCCGCCCGTGATCCCGCCGACGTTGTCCGCGATAAGCCGCGCGATATCCAGCGCGTCCCGCTTGATGTAGTCGGCGAAGCCGTTGATGTTCATGATGAACTCGCCGATGTTGATGGGAACATCCAGCGACCGGGCCAGTACGATGAGGCCTTCAATATCGGTGGTGGGGATTGGGTCTTCGAATGCGATGTAGCCCTGATCCTCCAGTAGCCGTCCGACTTTCAGCGCCGAGTAAACGTTGTAGCCTTGGACCGGGTCGAACATGAGCGGGTAATCGTCGCCGACGGCCTTGCGGACCTGCCGGATCTCCTCCATGTGGCCCACGTAGCTGGCGCGCGGCCGGGCGTTCGCCGACTGCCCTCCGCCGGGGTGGATCTTGTAACCCCTGATACCCGCTGCTCTTGCCTTCAGAACGTCGGGAGCGAAATCCTCGACAAAGGGCAGGTGCTGCGAGCTGGCGTAGGCCATCACGCGGGTCTTGGTGCCGCCCAGGAGCTGGTAGATGGGCCGGTTCACCGCCTTGCCGAGGATGTCCCACAGACAGACGTCGATGATGGAGTCGTGCTGGATAACCCCCTCCTGCCCGCCCATGCCGCCCATGCCGCCGGCGGGAGCAGCAGCGGCCGGAGCCGCGGCTGCCGCGCCGCGTCCACCACCAGCTTGGCCGGCGCCTCCGGGCGGAGGTCCTGCAAAACCAGCGCGGCCGGAATCGAGCGATCCATAAGCGCTGAAACGCCGCGTGTTGGGAACGCGGGTGATCGAAGTCACGTCGAGGGCGCTCTTGCCGAGTACCCGGCGCTTGGCATATTCCAGGGCGGCGAACGCGGAAGCGCCAAACAGACTGCGACGCGATAATCCTCGTTTTGACACAGGATTCTCCTGTATGAATTGGTTCAGCTACTCAGCCCGGAGCTGATGGGTTCCAATAATACACCAGTCCGCCGCTCCCTGACCGGCGTTGGAGCGTCAGACTGGCGTGCCTGTGCAGTCCACCGCCGTAGCTGTCAAGCAAGGCCGGGCCGCCCTGGATGCACCATTCAGTTCGTTCCCACGCGCAGCAACTCGGGGCTGGTATGGGGAAGAAAGCTGGCGCCGACGAACTCATCCATGTAGCGGGGCAGGTCGGCCAGATCGACGTAGGTAACTCTGCCCAGGTAGCTGGCGATCTCCGCGAAGAACTGGCGCGAGAGCAAGCCGAGGGCGGCGCCTTCGAGAGAACCGTTGTCCACGTAGCCATAACGGCCCAGCGGCAGGGAGGGCAGCAGCCCGATTCCCAGCGCCGCCGGCAGATTGAGGAAGCGACCGAAATTGCCGGAGACGATGGCCCGGTCGATGGTGTGCGGGTCAGGCCCCAACGCGTCCAGCAGCGAGCGTATGCCGGCGAAGACCGCCGCTTTCGCTCGAATCAGGCTCGCCAGGTCTCTCTCCCAAAGCGCCACTTTTCCGTCTTCGGAGAGGGCCAGGGCCGTTCCCCACTTGCCTTCGACGCGCCGGCCGGCCGGCAGGCGACCAGTGAATTGGCCGCTGCGGTCAATCCAACCCGCGCGGAACAAGGCGTCCGTCAGAGCGATCAGCCCGGAGCCGCACACACCGCGAACCCGGCCTCCGCCAATGACGGAGAGTTGAACCGCGCCGGTTTCGGCATTGACGGATGCGCCATCCACCGCGCCGCGATCCGCCCGCATGCCGCACCGGATTCCGCCGCCTTCGAAAGCCGGGCCGGCGCTACAGGCGCACGCCAGCGCGAAGTCGGCTCCGCCCAGGACGATTTCGCCGTTGGTTCCCAGGTCCACGTAGAGGGACATGCCTTCCGGGGAGCGCGAGAAGCCGGCGCGCACCGCGCCTGCCACGATGTCGCCGCCGACCCAGCCGCCCGCGGCGGGCACGGTGTAGACGGGGGTGCGATCCCCACCCGGCCACCCGAGCTCCGAAGCGTCGACGGGCGGGAAGGCCAGCGCGCACGGCTGGGAAGGGACGCGGCGAATCCCGGAAGGATCGGCCGCCAGCAGGAGGTGAATCATGGTCACATTGCCCGCCACCACGTATGCGCGGATTCGGCCGAGGCCGGCGTGCCCGGCAGCCGCCTCGGCGATCATCGAACCGATTGCGCCGCGCACGGAGGAGGCCAGTTCTCCCAGGAAGCCTTTCTCGGCCGCGACGATTCGGGAGATGACGTCCGCGCCTCTGGGGATCTGCGGATTGTAAGCGCCGGCTTCACCGGTTATGAGACCGTCGGAAAGCCGGATCAGCAGGAGCCGCAAGGTGGTGGTGCCGATATCCAGTGCGACACCCAGGTCCTCTGCGCCATGGGATTCGACGATCGGGTCGAGTTTTAGAGGCCAGGGCGCCCAGGCCTGGAGCGGCGCCAACCCGGTGTTCCGGTCCCTGGAGATGAGTTTGGGAAGCTGCGCTTCGCCGAGCGGCAAGACCGAGAGCGGACCGTGGACCGGCGTGAGGCAGGCGAGCACATGGGGGAATCCGGCTTCCCGCTGAAGAATGCGGTATTCGGGGACCTCGCCGCGCAGGATTCGCACCAGGCACCGGCCGCAGGCGCCGCGGCCGCCGCATTCCGCGCCGATCGGCTCGGCGGCAAGTTCAGCCGCGTGGAGGATGGTGGCGCCGTCGGGAACGAGTGTGGACCGTCCGGAGGGAGAGAAAGTGACTTGGTGGGCCATTCATGTTTCGGATTCCGGAACAGCGGCAAAAAGGCTCTCCGCCAGTTTCTCGGCCGTGATCAGAGTACTCCTGGCTTGCATCGGCAGTCCATCCATTTGCGTCGTAATACGAATGAGCGCCAAGAGGCTTTGTCGCATCGCTTCGACTTGGGCGGTTGACGCGGACGGCGTCCGGCAGTTCGAAACTCCCGGCTCCCCGCCGACGACCATATGGATCGCCTTCGCAGCGACAGCTTGTGCGCCCTCCGTCTTTAGCAGATAAGCGGACGCTCCCAGGTCGAGGGCCCGTTTCCGAAACTCCGTATCCACGTTACCGGACATCAGCACGACCAGTGTATCGAACAGTTTAGCACTTGCCTTGATGTGGCGGACCAGCTCGATGCCGTTCACCTCTGGCATCATGAAGTCCGCCAGAACCAAATCCAGAGGCTCGGACTCGAACAGAATCTCCAGGGCTTCAGCCCCGTTCGACGCCAGGATTACATCGAAGTTGGCTTTCGCAAAACAAAGCTGAAGCAACTCAAGGAAGGGTGCGTCGTCATCCACGATCAGAACTCGTCTTCGAGACATGGTCATTTACCTAACTTGCATTCACACCAGGCAACTCAAAATAGAAAGTCGCCCCAGAACCTTCCTCGCCTTCGGCCCAAATCCGGCCTCCGTGACGCTTCACAATCCGGTTTACGGTGGCCAGTCCGACTCCGGTCCCTTCGAACTCGTGAGCCGAGGACAACCGCTGAAAGGGCTGGAATATCTTGTCGCGGTCGCCCGTTTTGAAACCGATTCCGTTGTCACGGACGAAGTACACCGGTACGCCGGCGGTGGTCTCGACGCCAAACTCAATTCGCGCCGCCTCAGCCCGCCGGGTGAACTTGAAGGCGTTCTCCAGCAGGTTCCGCAGTGCCACGGTGAGCAACCGGAGGTCGCCGCGGGCCGCAACCCCTCCCGCGATCTCCCATTGAACCGCCCGCTCCGGCGCCGCGGCCCGAAGCCCGCCGGCGATTTCACCCGCGATGGCACTCAGGTCCACCGTCTCGATCTTGATATCGCAGTGACTGCCGCGAGCCAGCTCCAGCAGATCGCGGATCAGTTGACCCATGCGCTGGGACGCGGAATCGATGCGGTCCAGGCAGACCAATCCCCGCTCGCCCAGCACAAGGCCGCACTCGTCCCTCAGGGCGCGGCTGAAACTCGTGATGTGGGCCAGCGGTCCGTTGAGGTCGTGGGAAACGGTGAAGCTGAACGCCTCCAGTTCGGCGTTCAACTCGGACAGGGCTTCGACGCGGGTCTTCAGCGCCCGGTTCAAGCGGAGGATCTCCTGCTCCGCCTGGCGCTCTCCGGCCATCACCTCCCGCAGCTCTCCATTCCGCTCCTCGAGCATTTCGGTGTAGCGCTTGACCTTGTCGGCCTGCCGGGCCATCCGAATAAACACCGCCACTTTGGCGCGGAGGATCTCCGGCGCCACCGGCGTCAGCAAGTAGTCCACCGCTCCCAGCTCGTAGCCTTTGAGCAGACTCTCCTCGCTGCCCGCGGCGGTGAGGAAAATGATCGGAGTGTGGCGCGAGCGGCGCAAGCGGCGGATCTGGAAGGCCAGCTCAAAGCCGTCCATTCCCGGCATCATCACGTCCAGCAGAATCACGCCGAAATCCTCGCGCAGCAGGTGGTCCACGGCTTCGACCGCCGAGGTTGTAGCCACCAGGTCCTCACCCAGATCCCCTAGCGCGGCCCGCGTCGCGAACAGGTTGTCGGGCCGGTCATCGACCATGAGAATTCTGACCCGCGCCAGGACGGATCCGTTCTCGGCAGGTGAATCAAATCGCACAGCCGGTGTACCCATCGAATTTCTTCCTTTCCCTCTTCAAGAGCCGCCAGCTAAACCTTCCGCGCTTCCGGAAGCCACACGCGCATCAGGGCCAGCAACTGATCGATTTCCACCGGCTTGGCGATGTAGTCGGTGGCGCCCGCCTCGATACATCGCACCCGGTCCCCCTTCATGGCTTGCGCCGTCAGGGCAATGATTGGCAATTCCCGGTATTCCGGCATCTTGCGGATGGCCCGCATGGCCTCGAACCCGTCCATTTCGGGCATCATGATATCCATCAGCACCAGCTCGACGTCGGGGTTGGCCCGGAGAGCCTCAATGCCCTTCCGGCCGTTCTCCGCCAGCGTCAGTTTCATCTCGTGCGTTTCGAGAGCGCTGGTGAGCGCGAAAATGTTGCGCAAATCGTCGTCCACTATGAGGATCTTCCGGCCCGACAGTCTCTGGTCCACCGCGTGGGCGGCGGCCAGCTTATCGCGTTTCTCCTGCGACAGTTCCGTCTCCTTGCGATGGAACATCGTCATACTCTTGTGCAGAAGGTCTTCCGGAGAGGACGCGATCTGGATCGCCGCGGTATCGTCCCACGTGGCGATCCCGGCCCTTTCGGCCTGGCTCAAGGGAGCCGCGGGGTAGATCAGTACGCGGAGCTCGCCGTGTCTGGTGGCGTCGCGCAAGGTGGTCAGCAGATCGAGGCTCGCCAGGCCGGGCACATTCCATCCCAGCACCACGCCGTCGATCTTCTGCTCCCGAAGCGCGGCGAAGACCTCGGCTCCAGTGGCCGCCGGAATCGTGTGAATGTCCCCGTTGCCCAGCAGTTCTACGAGGCTTTTGAGTCGCGCGGGTTCGCCATCCACCACCAGCACCTCACGCACAGGAGCGTTCATTTCGCTCACGATGCGGTCGAATACCGCGTCAAGCTCTTCGGGCTTCAGCGTCTTAGGAAGGAAGGAGGCGGCCCCCATCGCCATCGCGCGCCGGCGTTCGTTGGCGATGGTCACCACGTGAACGGGAATATGACGCGTCCCAGGATCGCGCTTTAGAGCATCCAGAACCGCCCATCCCGACATGTCCGGCAGCATGATGTCGAGTGTAACGGCCACTGGCGCCATCTCGCGAACCATTCTCATGACCGGACCGCCCCCCATGACAACCACTCCCTTGAGGCCGCGGGTGCGAACCTTCTCCAACAGCAGGCTGGCAAAGGTTATATCATTCTCCACAATCAGCACCATGCGGTCGGTCCGCTGCAGTGTGAGGCGGTCGTCTTCGACCGCCTCCTGCGCGTCCATCCACTTGGCCCTCGCGGCAGGCGCCACGGCGTCGTAGGCGCTCGCCAGGTCCGGCGGGCGCGGGCGGGGCGGCGCCGCGGGAATCGCCTCGGCCCCTGCCGCCGGCTGCGATGGCTGCATCTCCTCACGATAGATCGCCGGCAGGAAGAGCGTGAATGTGCTTCCCAGGCCAGCCTGGCTCTGGAGTGTGAGGTCACCGCCCAGCAACTGCGCGATCTCCCGGCTGATCGACAACCCCAACCCGGTTCCGCCGTAGCGCCGGCTGGTGGTGCCGTCCGCCTGCTGGAAGGCCTCGAAAACGGTGCGATGTTTCTCGGGCGGAATGCCGATGCCGGTGTCCACCACGGAGAACGCCACCACCCGCTCGGCGCGATCCAGGCTGAGGTTCCCGGGCCTCCAACCGGATTTAGCCGGCTTGATCTCCATCCGCACCGAACCCCGCTCGGTGAACTTAAGGGCATTCGATATCAGGTTTTTCAGGACCTGGTGCAACCGTGTGGCATCGGTCTGGATGGAGTCGGGCAGACCCGGGTCGGCGTGCACCACGAACTCGATGCCCTTGCTCAGGGCGACGTGCGAGAAGTCCTGTATGGCCTGCTCGCGCAGGTCGGCCAGGTAGACCGCCGCCGTCTCGATGTTCATCCTCCCCGACTCGACCCGTGCGAGATCCAGAATATCGTTAATCAGCGTCAACAAGTCGGTGCCCGAGGAGTGGATGGTGCGGGCGAACTTGGTCTGTTTTTCCGTCAGGTTGCCTTCGGTGTTATCGGCTAACATGCGGGCCAGGATCAGTAGATTGTTCAGAGGCGTCCGCAGCTCGTGCGACATATTGGCCAGGAACTCCGACTTGTACTTCGAGTTCAGGGTCAGTTGCGCGGCCTTGTCCTCGAGGTCCTGCCGGGCCTGCTCCACCTCGTTGTTCTTCACCTCCACTTCCACCTTCTGGTCGGCCAGCAACTTCGCCTTCTCCTGCAGTTCCTCGTTCTTAGACCGTAACTCTTCCCGTTGTTTCTTCAGAAGGTACTCGGAAGCCTGCAACGTAGTCGCCTGCTGTTCCAGTCGCTGGTTGGTGCCGGTGAGATCTTCCTGGCGGCTTTGCAGTTCGGTAGCCAGTGCTCGCTCCTGGTTCAGGAGTTCTTCGGTCCGCATGGTGGCGGCGATGGTGTTGAGTGCGATGCCGATGCTCTCGGTGAGCTGGTCCAGAAAGGCCAGGTGGATTTCGCTGTAACTGGAAAAGCTCGCCAGCTCGAT
>PMYB01000167.1 GCA_003170915.1 Bryobacterales bacterium
GGCGCTTTCAGCGGCGCCGTCGAGAACAAGAAGGGACTGGTGGAGCTGGCCGACGGCGGCACCGCCTTCTTCGACGAAATCGGCGACCTCCCGCTCGAGATGCAGGTCAAGCTGCTCCGGCTCATCCAGGAAGGCGAGTTCCGCGCCGTCGGCGCTTTGCACTGGCGCAAGGTCGATCTCCGCATCATGGCCGCCACCCATCGCGACCTCCGGGCGGAGGTCGCCGCCGGCCGTTTTCGCCAGGATCTCTTCTATCGCCTCAACGTGGTGGTGGTTCACCTGCCGCCCCTGCGCGAACACAAGCAGGATATCCCGCTGCTCATCGAACACTTCCTCGATCGAGGGCATGCCTCGGGCTTGCCCGCGTTCCGTTTTGGCGAAGAGCTTCTGGCGAGGCTCCTCGCCTACGACTGGCCAGGCAACGTCCGCGAGTTACAGCACTGCCTGGACCGCATGGCCGCCCTTCACTCCGAAGGCGCGATGCAAATGGCCGACCTGCCCTCCGCCCTGCAATACCAGCACGCGTCCTCGGAATTGCGGAGCCTGTCCGGCGCTCTGGCGGACCCGGGTGGAGAGGTGGGGATGCCCCACTTCGACATGGCCCCCAAATCGCCCGTCATCTCCCTCCCCGAGAGTGAAAAGCAGGCCATCGCCAGCGCGTTGGCCGCCACCAACGGAGAGCGCGGCAAGGCCGCCCGCCTGCTGGGCATCGGCCGCACCACTCTGTACCGAAAAGTGAAAGAATACGGACTGTAGCGGCTTGGCCAAACTGCCAGCGAAAAAAGGGATTTATGTCCGATTTTTTGGGCGAATCGCCCAAAATCGCCTTGGATGCCACCTACAGTGTCGGAAACGAACTCTCCGGAGTGGGCCTTTATTCGCGCGAGATGCTGCTCGGCCTCGCTACTTCCCATCCGGAAGCGCGCTTCGATTTCTGCTACCGGCCGCACCGCTACTTGCGCTCCCGCGCCGCGCCGCTCCCGGCCAATGCCCGGCGGCGCCTGCTCGCCGAGCCGTTCGGCCCGCGTGCCGCCGATCTCTTCCATGGCCTGAATCAGCGCCTGCCGCGAATCCCCTTGCGGCGCGCCGTCACCACATTCCACGATCTGTTCGTCCTCACCGGCGAGTACTCCACCGAGGAATTCCGCGCGCGCTTCGCAGCCCAGGCCAGCGAGGCCGCCCAGCGCTCCACCGCCATCATCGCGGTTTCCGCGTTCACCAAGAACGCGGTGGTCTCTTTGCTCGGCGTGGAAGCTTCCAAAGTCCGTGTGATCCACCACGGTGTCCGCGACCTTCGCTATTACCCCACACCCCGCGAAAAGGTCGTCTTGAACGTAGGCGCCATCCAGCGGCGTAAGAACATCGCGCGCCTGGTGGAAGCGTTCGAAACCCTCGAACCCAGCTGGCGGCTCGTGTTGGCCGGCTCCTTCGGATACGGATCGGCCGACATCCTCGCGCGCATCGAACAAAGCCCCGTCCGCGACCGCATCTCGGTGCTTGGCTACGTCTCACACGACGAACTCGCCCGGTGGTATTCCCGGGCCATGATTTTTGCTTTCCCCTCGCTCGACGAAGGCTTCGGAATGCCCGTGCTGGAAGCCATGGCGGCGGGAACTCCGGTGGTCGCATCCAACCGCTCGGCGCTCCCCGAAGTGGCCGGCGACGCTGCTGTCCTGGTCGACCCCGGGAGCGCCGAGTCCCTCGGCGTGGCACTGCGCCTTTTGGCTCGGAAAGAGGATTTGAGACGGGACTTGGCCTCGCGCGGCATAGCACGGGCGCGCCTCTTCACCTGGGAGAAGGCGGCCCGCGAAACCTGGGACGTCTATCGGGAAGTGCTTCGCTGATGGACGGGGCAACGCCGGGCTGATCCGCTTCGCGCGATCAGCGGTTCTCGTCATCCACCGCAATCTTGAGAGCGCGCAAAAAACGGTGGTCCTGGGTGGTGAACTTGATCTTGCCGGTGGCTTCGAAGCCCCGTTTCGGCTCTTCGGTCGCCTCGAGATCTGGCTCCTCGTCTGAGCTGCTGTCATCCCTCCGGTTGAAGCCGATAGTCGCCTCCAAAACCAGGAAAACGTCGTAACCGGCTCTCTTGATCTCGCCGATCGCCTCCGCGATCCGGTCGGACTCGGAAAGGGAATCGTTGATCGCGTTTCCCAATTCCTGCATGAGGTGCTTCAATGGCTCTTCCACACAGTTACTCCCTCTTAATGGATGCGCCGGACGCAACCGACGTTCCACCCATGGGCCCGCATCCACTCGTTCCGATTGTAATGGACGCCGCTCCGCTGCACAAGCGGACCCAATACTTCTATCGGCAATTTACGGGCCATGTTCCATAGCAAAACTTCCGCTATCGCCGGTTTGTTACCATGGAGGGCGTGTGGAAACGTGTCACCGTCCGCCACGGAGTCCGCTACGGTCGCGAGTTCGTCAAACACATCGTCCCCGCCATTCTGAAACCCGCCCGGACCCTCTGGAATGAGGTTATTGGCTTTCTTTTCTTGTCCTTCGCGGTGATCTTCGGCTTCAAAACAGTGCGCTACGGCATGGATTACATGAAAGCCGGACCCGAAGGCGGAACGGGTGAACTGATCCGTTTGGCAATGGCCGGCTTCTGTACTTTTTTAATGGCTTGGTACGGTGTGTCTTCTTTTCTGCGCGCGCGGCGAATTTCCCGGTCGTGAACCGCGCACACCGATAGCAACCGGATGCCGTCCATCCTCGATGCGGCGGACGCCTACGCCACGGTGGACGTGGCTTCCGGCCGCCCCAGAAGCGCGTTCGGCGAGTATCGCGAAGCGTACAGCACCTCCGGCGCCTGCCTGCGCGGCCGGGTGCGCTCGCGCAAACCGAGCCGGTGCATGATGCGGCCCACGTGATCGGGATCGTAGCGCACGCCGAAACGCCCGAAGATCGCCTCGGCGAAACGCGCCGTGGTCCAGCGGTCCGTGTCGAAGCCCGCTGCCCGCGAACCGGTCCGGTAGATCTCGGCCACGCCCCTGAGCTGTTCCGGGTTGAGGCGGTTGGGACGCCCGGGCGCGCGCCGCTTGCGCAAAGCCTCGAGTCCCTTCCCGCTCAACGCGCGGTTCCAGCGGGACGCCGTGGTGCGGCTCACCCCGAACTTCCGGGCCACATGGGACTGCGTGATCCCCCTTTGCAGGTCTTCCGCGGCCAGCAGACGCCTGCTTTCCATTTCATCGCGAGTCAGAATGCCTTGTGCGGCTGTCTCCATACGTCTCGCGCGGTTATTCAAGTGCCAGAGCGTCTCCAGCATACCAAAAAACATTACGACTGTAAATTGTTTTTTACAGCGCGTGGCGCCGGCGGTCGCGCTTTGCCGCCGGTGTTTTTCGGGCGGGACTCGGCTCGGCGCCTACCGCGGCAACGGCGCAGTGGACGACACCGGCGGCTTTCCATCCACCGTGGCCGGCTCCATCAGCTCCGCGCGCGTCCCGTCGGGGTCGTACAGATTCAGTTGACGCCTGCGGTTGATGCCGGTGCGGGGTTCGAGCGGACGGCTGTAGGTCTTCGCGTACGCCCTGGCCTGCAAAGTTTCCAGGGCGCTGGAGATGCTCGGGACTTCCAGACACAAATGGTGCGCCGTTCCTCGCTGGTCGGGAGCCGGCAGGTCCTTGTAGAGCATGAATTCGATACCGTCGTTGCCGTCGGGCACGTGCATGTTGATCCAGGATAGGACCGTTCCCGTGGAACTTCCGCGCCACGTCTCCTGAAATCGCAGAATATCGCCGTAGAAATGAACGGCGGCGTTGGCGTCGCCCACCAGAACCCCGACGTGCGCGATGCGTCGCGAAATGCGCGCGTCCGCCATGGACTTGCCTTTGTCCCGCATGGCCCAGCCATCCGGCATGTATTGAACTATTTCGACGGTGTGCCCGTCGGGGTCTTTGATATTGAAGTTCAAATTGCCGCTCCGGCCTTTGGGCACGCTATCCGGGACCGTCACTCCCCGAGACGCCAGATACACGCGCATGCGTTCCGCGTCATCCGTGTAGAACGCGATGTGTTTCAACCGGTCGTCACCGGGCTTGAGGCCGGGAGAGACCTCAATGTACTGGTAATCGTTCACCTTGATAAAAGCCAGGCTCACGGAACCGTCGGGGTTGTTCAGCGAAAACGGCTCGCTGAAACCGAGGAAGTCTTTGTAATAGGCGCGCGCCTTGTCGAGATCGGGGACTGAGACCGCCATGTGGGCTATCCCCAGAACACGCGGTCTTACTGGCTGCGCGGACACAATTGAGGACAGCATCAAACCGAAAGTAAGAAGTCTCATAGGGTTGCAAAGGCTATGGTACACGGGCTTGCATTCCGAACCACCTGTTCGGTCGGCGTCAGACGGCCGGTCGAGGGATCCGCCAGCCAGCTTACCACCGTGTCAGCCTGCTCGTTGGCGGCGTAAAGGAATCGATGAGACGGATCGAAACCGATGAAACGCGGCACCCGGCCCCGGCTCGATATCCAACCGATCGAGGTGAGCAGGCCTGTGCCCGGGTCCGCGGCGAACATTCCGATGCTGTCGTGGCTGCGATTGGAACAGTACACGAACCGGCCGCCCGCTGAGACCGCAATCTCCGCGGCCGTGTTCTCGCCGGTGTAGTCGGACGGCAGTGTCGGGAGAATTTGCACCGGCCGCAGACTGCCGTGCTCCGCCTCCAGGTAATAAGTCACGATGCTGCTGCCGATTTCGTTGAGGACAAAGAGGACAGGAAGCGTCGGGTGGAACGCGGCGTGGCGCGGTCCCGAGCCGGACCGTGCCACCGCACTGCCCTGCTCCGTCGGGGTCAGCCTGCCGGTGGCCGGGTCGAAGCTGAAGATGAAAATCCGGTCCAGCCCCTTGTCCGGAACCACCACATATTTTCCCGACGGATCGAAGCCGACCTGGTGCGGGTGCGAGCTGGCCTGCTCAATCCGGTTCGGCCCCGGCAGACCCGGCAGGGGGACTAGTTGCACCTGTTCGCCCAGCGTTCCATCCGGACGCACCGGCAGCACTGAGACACTGCCGGTACCGTAGTTCGCCACCACCATGAACTTGCCGCTCGAATCGATGGCCTGGTGTACGCCGTTGCCCCCGCCGGTCTCAACGCGGTTCAATAACGTCAGGAACCCGGTATTGCGATCCACCGAGAAAGAGGTGGCATAGGATTCATCGCCGTGCACCGCGTACAGGCAGCGCTGGTCCTTGCTCAGTACGAGGAATGACGGATTGACCAAGCCGCCCACCTGATGAACGTGCGTCCAGACCCCTGTCTCCGGCGCCACGCGGTAGACGTGGATACCATCGCCGCGAGCGTAGCGCCGCGCGGTGGTGTAACAACCTACGTAGGCGTAAAGCACCCCTGCCGCGCGGCTCGGCTGCGCGGCTAACCGCGCGATTCCCAGCGCCGCGCCGCCTCTCAACAGGGCGCGGCGCGTCGGCTCACCAGTTTTCATTCGATCCGTCTCCAGCCGTCTGTTACAGTGTATACTCCCCGGCTGGCGCGCGGCGTACGGCCCCTGAACCTCAGTTGACCCCGATGAAGACGGCTTGCGTCATGCCGGCGATCGAGATATTCAACTGCATCGTACTGGTGCCCGCCCGGATATCCACGGCATACGTGCCGGGGATGTCTCCGGCCCGGTAGGCATTGCGAATGCTGCCCCCACCCGCGGTCATGGCGATCTGCGGCGTGAGCGGACCCGTATACGGTAAGCCCGCGATGTCGACAATGCGGAACACAACCGCCCCGTAAGACACCGACCGGATTTGATCGTAATAATCCTGGTACAGCACTGTAATCCCCGCCGGAGCAGAGCCGGGGACCGCGAACCAATACGGGATCGTCGTGACGTTCGAGGTCGCCATCCCGGTCACCTGAAGGTATCCCTGATACTCGCCGGGCGCCAGACCGGAAGCATTCACCGTCGCCGAAAGGGGCTGCGAGCCGTTGGGATCGAGCTGCACGGTATTGGTCGAAAGCGTCGGGGCCGGGCTGTTACCTACAGGCGCCACACCGATCGAATACGTATCGCTCACCGTACCGATGTTCGATAGGGTCAGGTTCAGCGTGCTGTTAATCGCGCCCGCGCCCGTTCCGAAGTTCAACGCCGTAGGATATGCGGCAACTGTTCCGCCGATGGCCGCCGCCACGTCGAGCATACCGCTGCCGGCCTGCTGAACCGTCGCCGGTACTCCCGGGCCCGAGGTCGCGGGGCCGGCGCTGTTGATCAGAAGCGAGCGGTATTGCGGCTGCGTGAGTCCCGGACGGGCCGCCTTGAGAACGGCCGCGGCGCCGGCCGCCAGCGGCGTTGAAAAGCTCGTCCCCGCCGTGTCGATAAAGCCCGACGGGTCGTAGGATTCGCCGCTCGGGAAAGAATCCTGTGCGGCGGTCACGATCTCTTCACCGACGGCGACAATGTCCGGTTTCATGGCGCTGCCGATGTTCGGACCGCGGCTGGTAAAGCTCGTGAGATCCGTTCGGGCTGGGACCGCGGTCTCGCCGGCAAAATCCAGCGTCGCCTGAAGCCCGGGGCTGGCCGCGACTCGCGCGGTCAAGTCCGCTCCGTCGGCCTGGTTCACAAACATAGCGGGCAGCGTCGCCGCGCCCACGGTCTGGCTCGACAAGGCAAAGGGGCTGGCCGTGCCGTTGTTGTAAATGATAGCGGCCAGCGCGCCACCGGCCGCGACATTGTCGATCTTGCTTGCGAACGTGCACGTGCCGCGCAGGACCAGTACCACCATCCCCGCGACCGATCCGGATTGGAGCGGTGAACACGCCAGGCCGGTTGGATCGACATTGGCGACGTCCAACAGCGGTCCCGTGATAGCCTGGCCGGGATCCGGCCCGTCGCCGGGGAACGCCTCATACGGAGCCACACCGCTCACCGCGATGGCGTAGCTCAGCGCGCGGTCGTTCATGATCGCACCGAGCGTGATGACGTCCGGAAGGCTGCCATAATTCGAGATCGAGCTGGCGCCCGGCCCGGAGTTCCCGGCCGCCACCGCCACCACCACCCCCGCCCGCGTGGCCCCCTCGATCGCGGCTATGTCGATCGCGCTCGGATCGATGTCCGAATAGGATGCGACATAAGAGCCCAGGCTGATGTTGAGAACATCCATCCCATCGGCCACCGCATCGTCAACGGCCTTCGCGATCACGTCCGAGGTGCCGCCGTTCGCATCGAGAACCTTGTAACTGCCCAAGTAGGCCATGGGCGCAACCCCAGTGATAGCGCCGTAAGGGCTGTTTACCGTGCCGCCGGCCGCCGCCATCGAGGTGCCGGTGCCATGGCCGTCGCGATCGTTCGCATCCGGATCGCCGCCGTCGGGAAGAAGCGGCGTGTAGTTCTTGGCGACGATGATCTTGGCGTTCGTGAATGCGAGATCGCCGATCGCCAGGACCAGCGGAAATCCATCCACAGGCGGAAGCGGATCGCTGAACGCCGCGTTGTTCACGTCGATTCCGGTGTCGATCATGCCGATCTTGATCCCGGCCCCCGCGCTCGACTGACCCAGCGGCAGCGTGTTCCACGCATCCGGTACTTTGTGTATTGGCAGAGCGTGATCGAGCAACGGCCTCACGTGACGCACCGCGTGCACTTTCACCACGCCCGGAACGTTCGAAAGCTCCGCGGCCCGCGCGTCCGGAATGCTTACAATCAGAGCGTTGACCACGGTATCCATGCTCGCGAGGACCGTTCCGCCAAGCTCCCCAATCCTGGTCCGGGCATCCGTCTGGCTCTGGCGCACCGCCGCGCGCCGCTGCGCGAAGCCGGCTTCCCTTGCGGCGAATCGCGATCCTTGTTTGGCCGCCGCCGTGGCTGCCGGATCGCCGGCAAGCTCCACCACGTATCGGCCCGGAACCGTTTGGCCCAACACCACAGCCGCCGAAAGAAGAAAAAGCGCCGCACTCTTCATACAGACACCATAACGATTCTACGCCGCATCCGGGCGGTGCGTTACACTGCTCTCGGAAACCGCTCCCGAGCCGCGACCGTTCGGGAGCGTTTGGACAGGAGGTTGTGTCGTGACAGGCCCTTAAGCCGCCGTGGAGTATCGGTGCGCGCCCAATCGCCGCTCGGCACGGGGAGGAATCCTGGGACCTCTGCATGTGTGACGCGACCCGCGGACCACTGGGGCGCACCCGCCGCCTTGGCGCGCCTCCTCGTGCAGCAGGCCAATCCAGTGTTTGAGGCGTTCGCGCCTCGCCTGGAGTTCGGCCAGAAACAACTCGCCGACATCGCTGGAAACGGGAGAGAAGGACGGTCCCTTCACAACCTGATCCTCGCCGGGCACGGTCCGTTGCAGCAGCGCCAATGCCTTCGTCACAGTATCATGGTGTTCTGTCTTCATCTGGATTTCTCCTCTATCCCTTTTTGAGTGCCGCGCAGCAAATCCGTGTGAAAAGACGGTCCCGAAATTATGCGCACATCTCGTCTTGCCTGTACACTTCAACGGTGTAAGCTGTTTGCCCCGGCAGCCAGTACACTGCCAGCGTCTGTCCGCCTTGCAGGCGTACCCCTAGAGGTTGAATCAACTCCGCATCCGCGCCTGCATTGGTATATAACGCCCTGCCCGAAACGCAACTCCAGCGCACGACATGGTCCTCGCCATTCCTGTTCGCCTGGCAACGGGCTGCGGCCAGGGCCGCAAGCCAGATCGGAAGCGGATCGCCCGCCGGCCGCTGGCATCCCAGATCGACGCTGCGCCCAACGGACCTGCGCACCAATCCGGTCTTGGTTCCGCGGTGAGTGCCGGCCGCCGGTGCGTTTTCCCCAATCACGCGAACTCGCCCAGCCACTCTGACGTTAGCGCCCAGGGTCTTCATCTCCAGCCGCCGTGAAAGAGCTCATAAAGGCACGCCTGGAACAAGTCAAGCTCGCCGGCTCCTAACCCCTGGCCGGTCGGAATGGCCTGCGAAATCGCTTGATCCGCTTGAGCCCCGTTGATACGATTTCCCCCGAGTTGAACCAGCAACGCCGCGCCTCCCGCCACCAGCGGCGCGCTGAACGATGTGCCCCAACCCTCCGCGTAGTTGTTTCCCGGGTAGAGGGTAACATCCCCTTCGCCCGGCGCGGCCACGTCGACCAAAGCGTTGCCATAGTTGGAAAAGGTGCTTCTGATGTTCTGATTGTTCGTAGAAGCCACCGCAATGACCTGGGAGTGATACCCCGCGGGAAATACCGAAGGATTCTGCTTCCCGTCATTCCCCGCCGCAGCGACGCAGATGACGCCCTGTGAGCTTGCGTAATCGATGGCCTTTTTCAGCTCCGAGGAAGATTGCGTCGAGTTGAAGCTCATGCTGATCACATTGGCGCCATGATCCACCGCCCAATAGATGCCGTTCACAACGTTGGAGAGGGTCGACGTGCCGTTGCCGCTGAAAACTTTGACGGGCATGAGCTTCGCCGCCGGCGCCACCAGGTGGATCAGCCCCGCGACCATGGTTCCGTGGCCGAACGCCGAGGGGAGCTTAGATCGATTCTGATCCAGAATGGAGGTGGTGGATTGGTCCAGAATCGAAGTGGTGGACTGATTCAGGACGAGCGCCCCCTTCTGGTCCAGAATGGAGGTGGTGGATTGGTCCAGAATCGAGGTGGTGGACTGATCGAGAATGGACGTAGTGGATTGATCGATGTCCGCCATTTCAGAGCCGCCGGCAATGTTGCGGGTGAAGTCATATCCCTGCACCAGGGAGCCTGCTAGCACGAGATGGCCGAAATCCACCCCCGTGTCGAGAAACGCGACCGTGCCCGCGCCGGTGGCGAAAGCGTGAGCCTGAGCCACCTTGATGACGAAAGCCGCGGCCTGGTTGACGTAGGCGTCCCAGGCGGATGTTCCGTAGTATTCGACCAGTGTCCGGTCGGAGATAGGGGCGGGGTCGGGGAGCCCCATCTGGCGAAGCGGCGCCCCTGGGAATGTCTCGGGAAGGCTGACGGGAACGTCTGGTTCCACTCCCTGGACGGACGCGTCCGCGTGCAGGCCCTGAATAGTGCGCTGGACAACCGCCCCTGAGGGTGCAGCCACCAAATGAAGGTTCTTGGCCGAGCCTTCCAACGAGCGAATGAGGGTGAGATTATGACGGGCGGCAATGTTGCCGATTTCTGAGATGGGCGCGCGAACCAGGTAGCGATCCTGTGCGGAGGCTCGCAACAGGATCGCCACTAACAAAAGACTGACCCGCGCCAACATGTAAATCTTTCTGTCCATTTCGGCTCCTCTACTCGGCTACCGGTTGTCCACGCCTGGGCGCTTCTTCCCTGAGGCCATTCCAATGTTCAGACGATCCCTCCCCGCGTGCTTGTCGGCTACAAGTTTCTTAAGAGGCACCTGAATGCGCCTGGCGCCGCCATCCAGGTATACGCAAAGCTGTAGCCGCCCCTGTTGCTCGTACTCCATCTGAAACTCGCCAAACCGGTTACTGACAGTTTCCGCCACGACCAGACTTCCCGATCTGAGACAAATCGGAATGTTCGCCATCTCGGTCTCCGGAAGCGTGTGATTGGAAATCTGGCCGATCACCGCTGCCCGGGACGACTGCAACTCCGGCTCGATTCTCAGATCCAGCGAGCAATCGCCGGCGCGGTAGAGCCCTTGCCAGCCAAGCTGCCAACTGGAGCGCATCCCCGCCGACGCCGGAACCAGGAAGCTGTCATAGATCAACTCGATCGGAATGCGAATAGTCCGCTCGGGACGGTCCGGCCGCCGAATCGGGAAAATCGCCCGCGCATTGCGCACGACGGCTTCTGGCGCCCGATTCGACGCCACGGCAAGACATAGGCGAACCAACTTGTCGCAGAAGTCGAGGGCTTCTCGGCACTCGGGGCAACCGGTTGCGAGGTGCTCTCGCAGCATGCTCCCCTCCGGTTCCGACGTGAACCCTCGCGCGAAGTCCACCCACTGGGCAACCCCATGGTGTTTCATATCCTTCCTCTAACCCCTTCGGTATGATTTTTGTCTACGTTCGGCGGCATGAGCGTGTTCTCTAATACAAAAGGGTATTGCCGCTACGGAAAAATATAGGCCGCCGCATCTTTTTGAGCGGACTGTTGCGAAGGACTGCTGGTGATATTGCGGTATTACAGAATGGCGATGAAGCTTCGGGACAGCTTATTCAGCGGCAATCGGTCAGTCTCACGCTGGGGCGCAGACCGCCGTCGCCGGACACACCTCGGAGATGTCGTCATGGCCGGCTTCCGGCTCCGCATGTTTCGTGCATAACCACTGCAGCATCGCGATCGCAAGATTCTCGAAATATACCGACGTTACGATGCTGGTGTCCGAATCCAACTGGGAGCCTTCCACCGTGAATACCAGCGCGGAGGCCGTATCCGTTCGCAAAACGCTCTCCAGGTAGTCGTGAATCGCAAGTTCCGAGTCGGGACTCGCCGCCGCGCCCAGAAAACTCAGGAACGACACAAACCCGAAGGCGAATTCCGGCCTGAGGCGCCGGCGCCGTTGTGCGGGAATGACGGCGACCACGCCGATCGGAGCGTGAAGATCCCCGTCCAGATGCACCATCGCCAAGCCGGCATCCGTCAAGTCGTAAACCGTGGTCTGGAAGTCCACGCCGGGAAGTCCGCGCACGCTGCAGTGAAGTTTCCCGTGGAAAATCCCCAGTGCGTTCCTCAACTTCCGCAGAATGGAGCCGGTCCCGTTCACCGCCGGTGCGATCTCGGTGGGCCCGTGCCAAAACCCGCCCTGGTCGTTCCATTCGTAGACGTGGATCTCGACCTCGGTTTCAGTAGCAAACAGACCTGATTCTCTCATGGCACGATTACTTAGCAGTTAATCGTCCATTCAGATCTAAGTCCACGACAAACAGATTTAAGAATCCGATTCCACCGGTGGCCATCCATAAACGGTCGGGCGGCCGGCCCTTCGCCAAAAACGGGAGCAACCCCCGACTTCAACACTTGTCGGGAGGGTGGGTGCAGTATCTGCCCTCACGCGTGCAGGCTTTACCTGGGGAGGCCAGTCGTCAAAGCTAGTATCTCCCTGGCCTTCCCCACTTCATCGACGGTGCCGTGAGCGACTAACAGGAGTTTGTCCATTCGGACGGCTGCTTCACATCGCAGCACTGCGTCTTTCGGAATCCCCAGACCGTAGAGCGCTGCTCCCAGCGCACTCAGGCCGCCGAAGACCGCCTCGTTTTCGAGCACCCCTTCTGACGCGCCCGATTGCTTCTTCGTCCGTGATGGCTGCGTTCATGCGATTCGGGCTTCACATATGCATGCCGATCTCCAAAGCCGCCCGGCTCTGCGGCACAGCCAACGAATAGTAACGCAAGGAGTTGTGCCTGGTGCGCCGGCGCGCGCCCGCAGTCCGGTCTGTCGCTTCTTGCGACAGTGGCGCTTTCCGCGACGCGGGACGGGCGGGCGGGCTCCCTTGCGGTCCGGGCCACGGCCTCGATGCCGTAAGATCGATAGGTGTGGCGAGGGCGCAGTACCAGAGACTTCTCGGACGAGGTCCTCGACCAGCTTCGTCGGGACGTGCGAGGGAGCTTTCGGCTCTGGCGCAAGCGCCCCATGGCCGTGGCGGCGGTCCTCCTGACCATGGCGCTCGGGACGGGGATGAACATCGCGCTATTCCGGGTCGTCTGGAGTGCCCTGGTGACCCCTACGCGTATTTCCCCACCAGCACGAAAGGCGCCCAATAGAATGGGTGGGCGTACTTCTTGCGGATCTCGGCCGTGGCATGCTGCACCGCCCGGGCCTTGTTGGGGTTGGTCTTGAGATGCTCGTAAAACAGCTTCATGAACTCGGCGGTGCTCTGGTCGTTGACATCCCAAAGCGTCACCAGCACCCCTTGGGCGCCCGCGTACAGTAATCCGCGCACCAGCCCCAACAGCTCGTCGCCTCCCACCACCACGTTCAGACCGGTTCCACAACCGCTCAGCGTCACCAGTTCCGAGGGAAGGTTGAGCTGGTAGAGGTCAAACAGGCTCAGTTCCGAGTTCCCCAGGCTGATGGAGGAAAACATGGGATTGTCCCCGCGGAACCAGCCGTGGGTGGCGATGTGGATAAACCGGCACTCGGAACCCTTCTCGCGGAGCACTTCCAGGGTGGCTTCGGCGCCTGTGAATACTTCCGCGTTGGAAAGGACGGAAGCGACAGCCTTCACCTCATCCAGGATGTGCGGCGCCGAGGGATCGGGAACCCCCAAGACCAGGGCGCCCGCCGCCGGCGGAGCGTCCTTGGTCGAACACAGGTAGTAGACACTTGCGCTGGGCGTGTAAGAAATCGAAAAGCGGTCGCCCAGGTAGCGCTCCCCATCGAACAGCGCGTGGAATGGCAGGTAGTGAAGGAAGCCGTGCGGAGCAACGATGAGATGGGCGGCCGCCGCGAGGTGGCGCTCGATGGGCGCGATCAACTGCTGGTAGAACTCGCGCAGGTGCTCGTTGGCCGCTTCCAGCAGTTGCCGCTGGAAGGTGCGCACGTATTCCGGCCCGAGACGGAACTTCGACAGTTGGAAGCGCAGCAACTGAAGGACGCGGCGCAGCGCCGGCGCCGGTCCCAGCTCGACAATCTTCAAGTCGCCGCGGGAGAGCAGACACACGTAGAAGGCGTCGCCGGCGCGATAGTATTCCACCAGCATGGCATCCTCCGGCAGGGCGGAGCGGATGGTTTCCAGGTCGATGGAACCGGCGGCTTCGAGGTTTGCGAACTCGTGATCTTCCACCCGCAAATTCGCCAGGGCTTCCACCAGGCGCTGCTCGCAGCCGCGCGCGGCGCGCCGCAGTTCTTCCAGGCGCGGGCCCCTGAGGTTGGCGGACTGGCCTTCCAGAAGCTGAATCGTGCGGCTGTACCAACTGAGTTCTCCGCGGAGAGTGTCCACCTGCTCGACCAGCCCGCGGTGCGTCTTCCGGGAAGCCGGAAGCCGGTGCGCGCGGAAGGCGATGAGATCGGCCAGGCTTCGGGACTTGGCCTGTTCGATGTAGGCAAAGGCGGCTTCCTGGCTGGCCGCGGACGGCCCGCGGCCGAGGCACATCCGGACCAGCGATTCGTAGACCGCCAGCTTGTCTTTGAGAAAAGCGATCTTCATCTCATCCGCCTGGAGATGGCTCCTGAGATTCTCCAACCATTCATGCGCCTTCAGGTACGCCTCGTAGGCGGCCTCCGGCGCACCCAGCTCCTCTTCGATCAACCCCAGGACGAAGTATGCCTGGCAGCTTAGCGCGGGCGCTTCCGCCTGCTCCAGTTTCCGGAGCGCCGCCAGGCAGACGCGCTTGGCTTCCTCGCCGTGCCCGGCATTCAAATGAATGCGCGTCAGCAGGAGCTGGCACAACGCGGCCTTTCCGCCCAGCGGGGATGGGGAGAAGAACTGAAACGCGCTTTCAGAAAGCGACCGGGCCTCCGCCAGACGCCCTTCCTGGTACAACACCAGGGCCTGGTATAAATCGATGGTCGCGATCCAGGCCTGGTTCTGCTCGCGGATGAACAGGTCCCGAGCCTTGCCGAACAGGTCCAGCGCCAACTGGGTATCGCCGCGATGGCTGGAAGCGATCGCCAGATTGGTCGCGGCCTTGGCCGTTTCGTAGCCCAACCCGAGTCGCCGGAAGGTGACGAACGCGCGCCGGGCCAAGTGCGCGCCTTCCTCGCTCAGATTCAACTCGAGGTACATTTCCGACTGGTCGAGGTCGCACAGCCCCTGGTGATAGGCGTCCCCCAGCGTGTGGCAGTGCTCCCGCGTGGTGCGATAGAGATCGATGGCGCGGGTGTACTCGCCTCGCAGGTAGTACAGATAGGCGATGTTGTAATCGGCTTCGGAGACCAGCAACGGCATGTGGTGGCTCACCGAGTAGGCCCGCACCTTGTGATACGTCTCCAGCGCGTCGCGGAACTGGTTCAAGCTGATCTGGCAGGTGGCCATGTTTTGCAGCGTGATCGCCACGTCCTGGGGGTCGCCCATCCGGGCAAACGTCGTGTAGGCGCGCTGGTACCGTTCCACCGCCTCTTCAAAGCGGTCCTGGCGGTGGAGAATGTTGGCCATGTTGGTGTCCAGGCGCGCCAGCCGGAGGTGATCGCCGTGTTTGAGGAAAATGTCGCGGGCTCTTTGCGCGCCGGCGAACGCTTCGTCATACCGGCCCAGGTAAACCAGGGTCTGCAGCGAGCCGCTGATCGTGCGGCCCACGTCGAGTTCCATGCCCAGGCGCTCATAGATGGCCAGAGCCGCCTGGTAGCGCTCGCGCGCCGGTTCGTACTTGCGTTTGAGGTAGAAGACGTGTCCCACGGCCCTCAGGCTGGCTGCCCGGGAGCCTTCGTCGTCGATCTGCGCGGAGATCCAGAGAGCCGCCCGGGCCAGCCGTTCCGCCTGCCGGAGATCGATGCGCGCCAGCCGCACCACCTCGTCGTACAGCCGCGCCACCGTCCCGGGTTTCCACCACTCGCGCCCGGCCTGAAGAAGCTGGCGGCGCTGGCGCGAGTCGGGCTCGAGCGCCAGCAGCTCCACGAGGCTCTCGAGATTCGCCGGGGTCTCGGACGGACCAGGCATCAAAACCCCTTCCCTTCCAGAATCTTCTTCAGCCGCTCGAGACATCGCCCTCGAATGAACCCGATGGATCCCGTAGCCAAGTGGAGCCGCTTCGCCACCTCGGCATAGGGTAATGGAGGGCTCTCGAAAAAGAGGAGCTCGATCATCTCCCTGCACCGCGCCGGGAGCTGCGCAATCGCATCCTGAACCAGTTGTTCCCGTTCCAGATCGGCCAGCATGTCGGGCGGGATGACCAGGTCTGCCGGCCGGCCCGCCATGTCGTCTTCGTCCCACCCGCTCTCCCGCGAACTCGGCTGGCGTTTCCAGTGGTAGCACTTGTGAGTGGTGACGCGAATCAGCCAGCCCTGCAAGGCTTCCGCATCGCGCAGCCGGGGCAGCTCGTTGAACAAATCCAGACAGACCCGCTGGAAAATATCGGCCGCATCCTGGTGCGGGGCGCCGTAGCGCAGCGGAATGGAATAGATGAGGTTCTTGTAACGGTCTATCAGGACGTGCCAGGCCTGCTCGTTTCCTCGCAGACACTCCTCGACCAGGCGTGTGTTGGTCCAGTCGCTCCCCGGGGTCGCGCTCATTTACGCCCCCCGGCGGCGGGCCCGCGCCAGCAAAGCTCCTCGATATTCCAAAGCGTGTAGTGCTCCAGAACGGCGGGCCGAAAGTTCTCCAGCCCCTTCTTGGCCCCGGTCAGAATATGCGGGCTCACCAGCGGGATGAGCGGCAGGTTCTCCATCAGCAGTTCCTGCACGCGGTCGAATAATGGCTTGCGCTCCGCGTATTTCCGCGTGACGATCTGCCGCCGCATCAAGCCATCGATCTCGGCTTCCCACGCGGTGGCGGGCGACTTCTGCTGGGGATTCCATAGATGGTTTCCGCCGCTCGAAAGCCACACGTTCATGTCCGCATTGGGGTCCGCGTCGCCGCTGGCCAGGGATAGCAGGCAGGCTTCAAAATCGTGCGTGCGCAACACCCGGTCGAGCAGGCTGCGCAACTCCAGCGGGACCACGTGAACATCCATGCCCAGTTGCTTCAGATCGTCCTGAATCAGGGTGGCCATCTGGACCCGTTCCGGGTTGCCTGAGCTGGTTACGATTGAAAACTCCACCCTCCTGCCTTGGGGATCCGTCAAGGCCCCTTCCGGCGACCACGTGAATCCGCCGGCGGTCAGCAGCTCGCGCGCGCGAGAGAGAGAACGGACAAGGCGGGGCAGTTTGGCGTCGATCCAGGCCTTGTTGCCCGGGGGAACAGGCCCCGAGAGCGGCGTCGCAAAACCCCGGTAAACCAGGCGAACGATGGCCTCGCGGTCAATGGCCAGGGAAACAGCCTGGCGGAAACCGCGCCGCTGAAGGAACGGCTGGGACAGGCCGTTGAGATTGAAAACGAGGATATTGTACTCAAGGCCCGGACCAAGGTTCTGAAGCGAATACCCGCGGCGTTCCTGGTCCTTTTCCAGGACGGAATAGTTCTGGGCGCTGACGCGGTTGATCACGTCCGATTCGCCGGATTGGAACCGCATCACCTGCATGTCCTCGGTCCCGGCGAACGGGAAGTCCACCTCCGACAGGTACGGCAGCCGGTTCCCCGCCTTGTCCGCCTTCCAGTAATACGGGTTGCGCTCCAGGACGATGCGCTGCCCGGCCACGTACTCTTTGAACCGGAACGGGCCGAGACCGGCGATTTCGGCGGGTGGTGTCCGAAGGCTCCAGGCCTCGGCCAGCTTCCCGGCCCGCCAGGCCTGTTCCAGGCGGTGACGAGGCAGAATGGAGAAGCCATCGAACAACCGTTCGGCCGCCGCATAGGGCTGCGGCAGTTCAAAAGCGACATGGTAAGCGCCGATCTGGCGAACGACGATGGGTTTTCCCTCCAGAATCAGCAGATCGCGCTGCGGCGAATTGACCTTTTCGTCCATCATCACCTGGAACGTGAAGACCACGTCGCCGGCATCGAAAGCGTGCCCATCCGAGAAGCGCAGGCCCTGCCGCAGCTCCACAACGTAGCGGAGACCGTCGGCGGAGACGGTCCAGGACTTGGCCAGCGCCGGTTCGGTCTGCTGGGACTCTCGATTGATGTGGATCAAGTCCGCCATCATCCGGTGGAGCACCTCCCGCGAGGCGTTATCCCCGGCAATCGCGGGATTTAGCGTTTTCGGCTCGGTGCGCAGGGCGAAGACCAGTCTGCCCCCGGGACGTCCGGTCAGACCTTGAACCACCAACAAATCCTCGGAAGCCCCGTGCAGGGAGCAGGTCAGCACCAGTGCAGCCAACTTGGTGTACCGACCGTTACGCCAGGCCGTCACCGCCACTGTGAGCTAGTTTAACCAATTGCGACAGAAAGCGATATTAACCCCGGTACTAGCGCACATAAGACTCCTGTCGCGCCACTATGATAGTGTCCCCTTTTGCCCTCGTTAGAAATGTCCCCTAACCTGAAGACCTCTGAAGGAGGTCTGATTGGAGCGGACAGCGATGCGCAGCAAAGAACTGAGACGGGCAGGAGTGTTGGCTCGGGTTGAAAAGGAAGCCTTGAACTTGGTCGACGCGGCAGCGATCGCGCCCGCCGGCCATCAACGCGCGCATCGCAACGATGGGCCGCGGCACCCCCACCACCGGCGCGAATTCGCCCGCTCCTCCGCTGAATCGCCGTATCGCGACGCGGTGACCGTCGGGACCTTCGAGATGATTGACGGCCATCCCGGCGGGCAGCTTGCGCGCAATCAGCTCGGGATGGTCGAAGGTCGGAATCATCCACTGGCGAGGCGCAATCTCGACCAGGTCCACGCTGATCTGCCGGCCCAGTTGGCCGGCGGCATCGTTCAGCGCGGTGAGGAAGCTCGAAACCCGATCTTCCATGGGGCGGCGCTGGCAGAAAGTTGGCCCGTTCAAGCCAGGATAAAGCGCCGGCGTCCAGCACAAGCCCGAACCCGCGTCGGTGGTGGTGAAGGAAAAGACCTCCACTTCGGGCAGCCTCTTCAACAGCTTCTGCAAGGCCTCCCGATAGAGCGCCAGTGTGGCAGGCTGATCCACGCACGGCGCAAAGCGAGGGGTGCGCGAGCGATTGGCGTGATCCACGCGCGGGCCGCGCAAATCGGGGCGATCGGCGAAGAACGCCTCCGGCAACACATTGCGAACCGGTACATTTTCATCACGCGTTCCATCGAGCCCTCAATAACTCAGGCCGTACCCGAACGCAAACAGCGGGTCGTAATCCTTGTCGCCGGGGTGCCTGGCCACCTGCGCCATCGAGCGCGGCCAGGCGAACGAGAGTTTCCCCGTAGGCCGGAAATCGCCAAAGAGCACATCCGCGATTCCTTCGCCCTCGGTGCCCGGCAGCCAGGCGGCCACCACGGCATCGGCCTGGTCCAGCACGCCGCCGAGGATCATGGGGCGGCCGGAGAACAGGATCACCACCACGGAAATCCCCGCCGCCTTCATGTTGGCAACGGCGTCCACGTCCTCTTGAGCCAGGGCGAGATCGGCGCGGTCGCCGTCACCCTCGGCGTACGGTAGCTCGCCGATCACCACCACCCCGACGGTGGCGCCGGCAGCGCCCGTGCCATCCTTGGAAAAGGTGACCTGGGTGCCCTTCGCGACCGCCTTCCGAATGGCGGCCAGCACGGTGGTGCCGCCCGGGGTGACGTCGCCGCTCTTGCCCTGCCAGTCGATGGTCCAGCCGCCGCATTGGTTGCCGAGGTCGTCCGCGCTCTTGCCGCCCACGTGGATGCGGGCCGCGGTCTTCTTCATCGGCAGAACCTTGTTCCGGTTCTTCAACAGCACCAGCGACTGGCGCACGGCTTCGCGAGCCACCAGCCGATGCTCGGCCGAGCCGAACGTCTTGCGGAGGCTGCGGTCGGCCAGTTGCGACCGGTTCTGGTCCATCAGGCCCATGGCGAACTTCACCCGGAGAATGCGGGTCACCGCATCGTCGATGCGCGACATCGGCACCACGCCTTCGTCCACCAGTTGCTTCAGGTCGGCAATGAACTCCTTGTATTTGGTCGGCACCATCGCCATGTCCATGCCCGCGTTGATCGAGATTCCGATGGCTTTCTTATAATCGCGGTCCACCTGGTCGATGGCGTTGTAGTCGGAGATCAGAAATCCCTGGAAGCCCAATCCCTGTTTCAGAATCTCGGTGAGGAGGTGCTTGTTGCCGGAGACCTTCACGCCGTTCCAACTGCTGTAGGAGGGCATGATGGATCCCACGCCGGCCTGGACCGCCGCGATGTAGCCTTGCAGGTGAATGCGGCGCAGGGTGGCTTCGTCGACGCGCGTATCGCCCTGATCGAGGCCCCTGCCCCCGTGCGCGGAGCCGAACGCGGTGCCGCCGTCGCCGGCATAGTGTTTGGCGCAGGCCAGGACGGCAAGTGGGCTGGCCAGGTCCGTGCCCTGGAAGCCGCGCACCGCCGCCCCCGCCATTTCCCGCACCAGTTGCGGGTCTTCGGAAAAACCTTCGTAGGTGCGGCCCCAACGCACATCCCGCGGCACCGTGACGCACGGCGCAAACGCCCACTGGATGCCAGTGGCGCGGACTTCCTCGGCCGTGACGCGCTCTACCTTTTCCACCAGCGCGGCGTTGCGGGTCGCGCCCAGCCCGATCTCGTGCGGGAAGATGACCGCGCCGAGGATGTTGTTGTGCCCGTGCACCGCGTCGACGCCGTACAGGATTGGAATCTTGAGCCGCGTGTTCGTGGTGTGCCGCTGGAGCCGGTCGTAGAGATCGGTCCACGCCTGAAGGCTGTTGCCTTCTTTGGGGTCGGAGGAGCCGCCACTCAGAATGGAGCCGACGAAATAGTTTTCGATATCCGTCGGATCCTTGATGTACTCCTGATCGGGTTGGGTCATCTGCCCGATTTTTTCCGCCAGCGTCATTCGCGCCAGCAGCGGTTTCACCTGGGCGTCAAAAGATGACAGCGGCTTCGGTTGCGAAGCGGCGGAAAGGGCCGCGCCAAGCAAGGCAGCGACCCGGGAACAGCGCGAATAATTCATAACATCACCCATGCCGAGAAGATTTACGATAAACGAGAAGGTAAATCCAATGTTACAGCAGTCCATCGGTGCCGTAGGGCGGTTGGCGATGTCGGTCTTGACGGCGGGGGGTGCTCTTGACCTTGCCGGTGGGGGTGCTTGATTTCGGACCGCTTATGCCGCCCGAGAATTCTTCGGTATACGCCGGATCAGGTCCGCCAGCTCGTCGCGGTTCGCCGCGCCGATGGTGAAGCAGTCCAGGCAATCGAGCCCCAGCACGAAGCCCAGCGTTTTGTCGATTTGGTCCCGCAGGCGGCCCTCACCGAGGACCTTCATGCCTATAACGCCTTTGCCGGCCGCTTTGGACTGGCGCAGCGCCGCTACCACCTCAGCCGGGTTGGTCGAGTCCATCCTTATGCCGGCGTAATTGATGCCCTGCAGTTGCACCCGGCACCAGGGCGTCTTCGCGGCCAACTGGAGCGCCACGAGGGAATGGATGGAGGCGCCGTGGGTGCGTATGATGCCTTTCTCGCGCGCTTCGGAAAGCACGTCCATCACCCCTTGCATTTCCGTCGGCCAGTTGGGCGAGCGCATCCCGTGCAGCAGGACGATGTCAATGTAATCCGTCCCCAGTTCCTGCCGGTAACGGTCCAGAGCGACCTTCATATCGGCGGCCGTGGTGCGCACATCCGTCTTGGTCAGAATCGTCACCTTCTCGCGCGGGACGCTTTTCAAGGCTTGCTTGATATGCGGATGCGTCTTGTAGGCATCGGCCGTATCCCAGAAGAACTGCCCCTGGTCGAAGGCGAAGTTGAGATAGTCGGCCACACCCTGGAGTCCCAGTTCGCGCTGTACGTTGCCGGCGTTGGTACCCAAGCCGATCGCCAGCCGCGTCACCTTGATCTTGTCCGGCCCGAGGTAGAGGACATCGCTCGCTTTCCGAGCCGTTGCGCCCCGGAGCCATTCAGGTCTCCCTAGCGCCGTGATCAGGGCGGCCCCCGCCGTCCCGTAAGCCGCCTGGAAAAAACCGCGTCGATTCATCGGCATGTCTGCCTCCCTAGCTCCGCCGGTACTGGCCGGCGGCCGTGAACTGAACCGGAATGCCCCTCTTGGACTCCCGCCTCTTGAATAGTCTACACCCGGGCGCGATCCTTTGAGCCTGCGAGTTGCGTTTTTGTCAAGCCTCATTTAAAATGTC
>PMYB01000222.1 GCA_003170915.1 Bryobacterales bacterium
GCGCCCTCGGCCGAGCCGGCGCCCACCAGCGTGTGCAGCTCGTCGATGAAGCAGATGATCTCGCCGTTGGAATCGACGATCTCCTTGACCACGGCCTTCAGGCGGTCTTCGAATTCGCCGCGGAATTTGGTGCCGGCGATCATCGAACCCAGGTCGATGGCCACCAGTTTCTTGTTCTTGAGCTGGTCGGGGACGTCGCCGCGGACAATGCGCTGCGCCAGGCCCTCGACNNGTCTTGCCCACGCCGGGCTCGCCAATCAGCACCGGATTGTTCTTGGTGCGGCGGCCGAGCACCTGCATGACGCGGCGGATCTCGTCCTCGCGGCCAATTACCGGGTCGAGCTTGCCCTGGCGGGCGGATTCCGTCAGGTCGTGCGCGTAACGTTCCAGGGCCTGGTACTTGGATTCGGGATTCTGGTCGGTGACGCGCTGGCTGCCGCGCACCGAAACCAGGGCTTTGAGGATGGCGTCATGGGTGGCGCCGGCGCGGTCCAGCAATTGAGCCGCGGGGTCGCCGCGCTGTTGGGCGATGGAGAGAAGCAGGTGCTCGGTGGACACAAACTCGTCCTTGAAACGGCCGGCTTCGTCGAAGGCGCGCTCCAGGACCTCGTTCAGCGGCTGTGAGACGTACGTTCCGGGCTGCATACCGGCGGTCTTAGGCAGGTTGCCGGCGAGTCGCCGGCCTTCCGCGACAATGGCATCCGGCTGCACATTGCACTTGGCCAGCACCGGCCGCACGATTCCTTCTTTTTCTTCCGCCAGGGCGATGAGCAGGTGCAGCGGGAAGATCACCTGGCTTTGGTTCTGTTCGGCGATCGCTTGCGCCTGCTGCACGGCCTCCTGGGCTTTCTGCGTGAGTTTGTCCAAGCGAAACATTGTGGCCCCCTATAAACAAATATAGGGCCGGGCGGCCTTGACGGCATCCCGGCCCCACCAATTTCGATGAATCAGGCTTTGACTTCGACTTTGACCTGCCGCGGCTTGGCGGCTTCCTTCTTGGGCAGAGTCACGCTCAGCACGCCGTTCTTGAAGTCGGCGGCGATGTGTTCGGTGTCGAAGGTGTTGGGCACCGAGAAGCTGCGGACAAAGGTGCCGTAGTTCCGCTCGATGCGGTGGTAGCCCTTGCCGGACTCCTGCTGCTCGAACTTGCGCTCGCCGGCGATGGTAAGCGTCTGGTTCTCCACGCGCACGTCGATGTCCTTCAGCTCGACATCCGGCAAATCGGCTTTCAGGACCAGTTCGTTTTCGGTCTCGTAAATATCGACCGCCGGCGCCCAGGGGCGGTTGGTTTGGGGTTCGGTGAGCATCCGGGAGAAGGCGTCTTCGAACAGGCGCAGATTGGCCAACGGGTCGTAGTGGCTGAGAGACATGGTGTTGAAACTCCTCATGAAGTTTAGTTTAGAGGCCGCATGACGACCTCATCCAATCACAATAATATAATATGAGTGAAACAATGTCAAGTTTGATTTAGTCATATTTTAGAAGAAATTGCGGCTTGACAACCCCTCCGGATTCTCAAATAATCGGGAAGCTATGATGCGACGGCGGCATTTCCTTGGACTTGGCGGCATGAGCGCTGTGGCCAGTGCTGCGCCACTTCCGTTCCAGACCGAGAAGAGCAAGTTGAAGATCGACAGCGTGCGCTTGGTTCGCACCCGGCCCAAGCGGGCGGTTCCCTCGTACCAGCCGGCGCCGGGCTCCTGGTCCACCAGCGGGGTGGAAGTGGCCAACCCCATGTCCATCTACCCCGAGTACAAGCCAACGCGGTCGCTGTTCATGCCGGACCCCGGAAAGCTCGATGGCTTCACCGTCGAGATCTCCACCGACAAGGGCGTGAAAGGCTATGGCAGCGGCGGCATCGCCGGCGGCGAGGTGGTGATGGGCCATTTTGCCAAGCTGCTGATCGGCGAAGACCCCTTCAACATCGAGCGCATCTGGGACATTCTTTTTCGCTCCAGCATGTACTACGGGCAGGGGGGCGTGGTCCCCAACGCCATCAGCGGCGTCGATCTGGCGCTTTGGGACGTGGTGGGCAACGCCCTGGGTATGCCTGTCTACAAACTGCTGGGAGGCGAGACCAAAGCGCGCATTCCCACCTACTGCACCGGCAACGACATCGAGCAGCACATCCAGTTCGGCTATCATCGCCTGAAGCTGGCCGTGCCGTACGGCCCCGCCGACGGCCGGGAAGGCATGCGGAAGAATACCGATCTGGTCAAGCACACGCGCGATTTGCTGGGCCCCGATGGCGATATCATGCTCGATTGCTGGATGGCCTTCAACGAGCAGTACACCATCGAGTTCGCGGAGATGGTGGCGCCCTACCGCGTTTACTGGATGGAGGAATGCCTGCCACCCCACGACTTCGAAGGCTTCGGCCGGTTGAGAGAGACCATCAAATCCACCCGCATCGTGACCGGCGAGCACGTCTATTTCCGCTACGGCTTCCGGCACCTGCTGGAGCACAACGCGGCCGCCATCTGGCAGCCGGACATTCACTGGTGCGGCGGCTTGACCGAATTGCGGCGCATCGCCGCGCTGGCCTCGGCTTACGACATCCCCGTCATCCCGCATGCGGGCGGCGTGCAGGATTGCGTGCACTTCACCATGGCCACCCCCAACGCTCCCTGGTCGGAAATGTTCATGCCGGCTCCGGGTGGACCGCCGGAGGTCTACCGGCGCTTCGAGGAGGACAACCAGGTCACCCGCGGCCCCGAAGGAATCTACATGCGTCCCTCCGAGCGCCCCGGATTCGGCTGGGACATCGAAGTCGCGTAGCGCCCCACCGGCGCTACTTCCCCTTCATCTGTACAACGGTGATGGAGTAGGGCGGGAATGTGCGCGTGAAGTTGGCGCCTAGTCCGTCCACGGTCGTGGTGATGGGGACGATCTTGGTTGGCTCCGTGATCGAATTCGTGTCATCCGGGCTGCTCGCGCTCAGCGTGATGGCTTGTCCCTTGGCTTCGACGGCGGCCAGTCCGCTGATTTCCACGCGCACGGGCTGCGGTGTGCCGGCACGGTTCACCACCTTCAGATAGATGGTTCCCGTCTTGCTGTCGCGCGTCGCGTCGAAAAACAGCGTTGGCACCTGTTGCGGCGGCGGAGGTGGCTGCGGTGGAGGTGGTGGCGTTTCCGGGGCGCCGCGGCGTCCGCCTGGGACGGGCGGCTGCCATTCCCGCGTGGGAACTCCCTGCGCGGTCACCGGAAGAACCACATCGCCATGGTGCAGGCTGAACATCTGCTGGGCGTAATACGCCGGCGAGCCGTAGCTGGCCATCGCGTCAAAACCGATCAGATCCGTGGGCCACTGCATCCCGCCCTTGTTCACGTTGACAAACAGCGGAGCGTAGGACTCCATGATGACCAGGTCCGAGTTCCGTTCCATGCCCGTCATCCAGGCCGCGTCGCCCAGGGCGCCGCTCAGGTTGGGCGTGGGCGCGCCGACGCGGGTGGCCCACTCGCCCACGAAAACTTTCTGCCCGGCGCGGTCGCGCGTGTCGTAATCGTGCGCGTGAGACGCCATCTCGTCTTCCGAGCGGCGATAGTAGTGTTCATCGAGGACGTCCGTATTGCGCCCGCTCACTCGAGCGGTGGTGACCACATTCAGTTTGGGATACTTGGCCTTGATGGCATCGAAGAATTGCGCAAACCGGCCTTCATAACTCCCCGTCTGCCGGTCGAACTGGTCCTCGTTGCCCACCTCGACATATTCCAGCTTGAAGGGCGCCGGATGTCCGTCTTTGGCGCGTCGTGCGCCCCAGGTGGTGCCGGCGCCGCCCATCACGTATTCGATTTCGTCAATCGCATCTTTAACGAAAGGCTCCAGGTCGGCTCCCGGCGCGACGCGCTCGCCGGCCAGCGAGTAGCCGGCATAGACCGCCAGCACAGGCTCCATGTGCAGGTCTTCGCACCATTCCAGAAACTCCAGCAGCCCCATGCCGTCGGACGACCAGTACCGCCAGGCGTCGTTTATGTGGCCCGGGCGCTCGGAAATATCGCCGATGGTCTTTTTCCAATCGAAGCGCGTGGCGATGGTGCGTCCTTCGACGTAATTGCCGCCCGGAAACCGCAGGAAGGCTGGCTTCATGTCGGCCAGGATTTGCATGATGTCTTTCCGGTTGCCGTTGGGACGATTGTTCCACGTCGGCGGAAACAGCGACACCATGTTGAACCAGACCGTGCCGGCGCTGCCGGTTGAAATGACCAGGCGGTTTTCCGCGGATGGCTTCGCCTGGCCCGTGGTCAGAATGGCCTCATACTTCTTCCAACTCCCGGTGACTCGCGGCACCTGTGCGCTGGCGTGGACCGTCGCGCCATCGTTGCTGACGATGGCAATTCTGAGAGGCCCGGCGACTCCTTCGGCCTTGGCGTAAAACGAGGCCCGGTAGCGCGTGTTCGGTTTCACCGGTATGCCCCAGAATCCCTCATTGGCGATACCCACCCGCTGGCTTCCGGCGGCTTGGGTCACGGTAAGTTTCAGGCTGGTAGGGATGGCGTCGTTGAATGGCTGGCCGGGGTCGAGCGACATCGTGCCTGTTCCGCCTCGTTCCTGGACGAGCTGCCAATGCACTGGCTCTTTGGGGTCTTCCTTGAAGCTGCGATTGCGAACCAGCTCCGCGTACAGTCCGCCATCGTAGGAAAAATTGATCTCTTCCGTCATCAGCCCGTAGAGCATCGGGCTGACGTGCGCCGCCACCTGGCCGGCTTTGATCTGGAGAACAACTGCGTCTGCCCCGTGCCCTTGCGCAGCCACGAGCAAAGCGCAAAATGCAACTGGAAAGATTCTCGTAAACATACCTTTGGGTATTACTATACCCATATGCGACGAGCAGTCACAATCCTGGCATGCGCCCTGAGCGGCATCGGTTCCGCGGCCACCATCCCGCTCGCTGGCCTTTGGCGCTTCTCTCTCGATCCCAACAAGGAGGGTGTCCAGAAGGAGTACTTCAAACGCGATTTGCCGGAGCGCATTGGGCTTCCGGGCTCAACCGACGAAGCGAAGTTCGGCACACCCAACCCCAACAAGCCCTCTTTGGACGGGCTCTACCGGCTTTATATCTACGAAGGGCCGGCATGGTACCAGCGAGACGTCGAGGTCCCGGCGGCCTGGCGCGGCAAGCGAATCTCGCTCTACCTGGAGCGCGCGCACTGGGTGACTCAGGTCTGGGTGGACGACCAGTACATCGGCACCGAGGATTCGCTGGTTGCGCCCCACGTCTACGATCTCGGCGCGAACCTGGCGCCGGGCAAACACCGTCTCACAATTTGCGTAGACAATACCAAGAAGATCGATCTTGGGCGCTTCGTCTCCATCAACTATGAGGGCACCCAGACCAACTGGAACGGCCTCGTCGGCAAACTCGAACTTCGCGCGAAGGACGCGGTTTCCATAGCCGATGTCGAAGTCTATCCCGATGCGGTCCGCAAAGTGGCCAAGGTCGTCGTCACAATCGTGAACGCCACGGGGCGGCCCGCCGACGGAACCCTCCGCGTCGGCGCCAACGGCCGGCCCACCCCGTTCACGGCTGACGTGCCTCGCACCGTGGTGACCGTCGAGCATCCCTTGGGGAAAGACGTTCGTGTGTGGGATGAATTCTCCCCAGCCTTGTACCACCTGGCCGTCTCCATGACGGCTGGCAAGTTCGCCGATAGCGAGAGCGTCACCTTTGGCGTGCGCGATTTCGCCACGCGCGGAACGCAGTTCACCCTCAACGGCCGCCCCATCTTCCTTCGCGGAACGCTCGAATGCGCCATCTTCCCGCGCACCGGTTATCCGCCCACCGACGTGGAGTCGTGGAGGCGCATCTACCGCATCGTCAAGTCGTACGGGTTGAACCACATGCGCTTCCATTCCTGGTGCCCGCCGGAGGCCGCTTTCGCCGCCGCCGATCTCGAGGGCGTCATGCTCCAGGCGGAAGGTCCGCAGGCCAACATCCAGGCGGGCCGCGATGCCATGCGCGACGCGTTCCTCGAACAGGAGCTGCTGCGTATCGTCCGTACCTATGGGAACCATCCCTCGTTCGTCATGATGACGCTCGGCAACGAATTCGGTGGCCCGGAGGCGTTGCTCGCCAAGTGGGTGGACATGCTGATCCAGGAGGACCCGCGCCATCTCTACTCATCCGCGTCGAATGCGCAGCTCGCGCCGAACCGCCAGTTCACCGTGAGCGCCCGGCCGCGCGGTGTGCAGGGCGCCAGCACCGCCATCGACTTCCGTGACATCGTGTCGAAACAGGACCGTCCCCTGGTCGGTCACGAAGTCGGCCAGTGGACTTTTTATCCGAATTTCGACGAGATCGAGAAATATACCGGCGTTCTCGCCGCCAGGAACTTCGAATTGGTGCGCGACGACCTTCAGGCGAAGCACATGCTCGATCTGGCGCCACGTTTCGTCCAAGCCACCGGCCGCCAGGCGGTCTTGCTCTACAAGGAGGAGATGGAATTGCTGTTGCGCACGCCCGGGCACGCCGGTTTCGCCCTGCTCGACCTGCACGACTATCCCGGGCAGGGCACCGCCCTGATCGGCCTGCTTGATCCGTTCTGGGATTCCAAGGGCTTCATCACTCCGGAAGCCCACCGACGCTATGCCGGCCCCACCGTGCCGTTGCTGCGCATGCCGAAGCGTACCTACACCGCCGGCGAACCGTTCGACGCCCAGGCCGACGTGGCCCACTTTGGCCCGAGCGACCTGCCCAACGCCCAGCCGCAGTGGAGTATCCAGGACGAAAAGGGGCGCACCGTGGCCGCAGGTTCATTGGCCGCGCTGACCGTGCCCACGGGGAAGCTTACGCCTCTCGGTTCGTTTCGCGCCTCATTAGCGAACGCGACTGTCCCGTGCAAGCTGACCGTCACGGTCTCGCTCAAAGGCACGCCGTTCTCGAACGACTGGGACATCTGGGTCTATCCCCCAGACGCGGAAGTGACGCCGCCCGCGGACGTCGTGGTCGCCAGTAATTGGCGCGACGCCAGCACGGCCCTTGAGGCGGGAAGGAAAGTGTTGCTCTTTCCTTCCGATGTCAACCCTTCGATGTCGCGGCCGGGCAAGTTTCTACCGGTTTTCTGGAGCTCCGTATGGTTTCCCAACCGGGAGCCAAGCACCATGGGCATTCTCTGCGATCCGAAACACCCGGCGTTGGCGCAGTTTCCAACGGAGTTCTATAGCAACTGGCAGTGGTACGACCTGATTCAGAACTCGCGCACGATGATTCTGAACGACACGCCCGCCGCGTTCCGGCCCATCGTTCAGGTCATAGACACGTTCGAGCGAAATGGCAAGCTGGGGAATCTTTTCGAAGCGCGAATCGGCCCGGGGCGCCTCTTGGTTTGTACCATCAACCTGGGGAACTCGCCCGCCGCCAAACAGTTGCTCCGGAGCCTGTACGCCTATCTGGCGTCGGCGTCGTTCAACCCCAACCAGGAATTGGAACCTGCGCTCTTGGAGAAAATGTTCGTATGGATACCCTAAACGGAAAAGTCGCCCTGGTCACCGGCGCCAGCCGGGGGATTGGCCGCGCGATCGCATTGGCGCTTGCCGAGGCCGGCGCCGATGTCGTAGTCAATTACCTGTCCCGGTCGCGGGAGGCGCAAGAGGTGGAGTCGCAAATCACCCGGTTGGGACGACGATGTATCGCCATCCAAGCCGATGTCTCCATGCGAAGCGACGTCGATCGCCTGGTCGCAAGCGCGGGCCCCATCGACATCCTGGTGAACAACGCCGGCATCGCCCGTCCACAGCCCATCGAGGATATCACCGAGCAGGATTGGGACGACCTGATCGACGTGAACCTGAAATCCGTCTTCCTGGTGACCCAGGCCGTTCTGCCTGGTATGCGTGCGCGCCAATGGGGCCGGATCGTGAACCTGTCTTCGGTGGCGGCGCAGGTTGGCGGAGTTGTCGGTCCGCACTATGCCGCATCGAAAGCCGGCATCCTCGGTCTTACGCGCTACTACGCCAGGCACCTGGCCAAGGAAGGTATCAGGGTGAATGCCATCGCGCCGGCGCTGATTGAGACCGAGATGGTGACATCCAATCCCAACGCCCAACCGGCTCGCATCCCTGTAGGCCGATTCGGCTCCGTGGACGAGGTTGCGCAAGTGGCCGTGATGCTTGCCAGAAACGGCTACATGACGGGACAAACCATCAATGTCAACGGCGGCTGGTTCATGAACTGACTAAAACCGCTGTGGTGAACCGCCCGGCATCAAGCGTAATATGCCGAGAGATCCTCTTCCACCCGACGCGGGTTGCGGCCCATGTTCGGCGGCAGGTCCTGCATCGGGCCTCGCCACTCCAGCATCCGGTCCACATCGGCGTGCAGCCGGTACTTCCGTTGTACGTCGGCGATCTTGGCGCCAACCACGTCGATCTTGGCCAGATTGTATTGGCCCATGCCGCTCTGGTAGAAGTAGTTCAGATAGCCGGGCCAACTGGCATCGATTTCCATGCACTCCAGACCCACGCGATCCGCCGCCAGGAAATCCGTCGAGGCCACGGCGATGCGATGCGGCACCGGGGTGCCCGAAACGGGACCGTTCCCTTCCATGCCCTCGAACCCGTCTATTAGCCCCACTCCCCAGTTATGCATCATCATCCGGGCGCCCAGATACATGTTGTAGTTGCCCGCCCGGATGCCGACGTGAAACTTGCGCTTGTCGCTCTCCCCCCGAGGCCGCCTCTCTCCGGGAGGCGGATTCATCGCCGCTCCCAGGACCATGTTCTTGATCGACATGGTGGCCACCACCATGTTGTGCGTCTTCAGCACCGCCGAGGAAATCACGAAAGCATCGGGGTCCACGAATCGAGCGCCCAGCCGGATGGGGATCAGATGCATGTCGTAGTCGATCCCGTACAGGAGCTCGTAGCGGCTCTCGTCCTCGTTGGGAACCTCCAACTTGATGTCGAAGGGCTTGTGCTCGGCGAAGATCTTGTCCCAGCCGAAATCGCTGGTGGCCTTCTTGGCCGGAGTGCCGGCGCATTCGGCGACCACCACGGGACCTTTAAAGCGGGGAGCCAGGTAGTCGAGGATTCCGTGCACGGCGTCGGCTTGGGTGGAAATCAGTTGCCTGCTTGGGTCGATCCCGTTGGGTTTGATGAGAACGTACTTCCTGGTCTTAAGAACGGGCAGGATCTGGTCGTTGATCGCGACCAGCGACTCGTAAATGTTCTTGCGCCGGTTGTCACCCTTGATCAGGGCCACTTTGGCGCGGCGGTCGGAATACTTGAACAGTTTCTCGACATCGCCAGTGGCCATACGGGGGTCCAGCGGCGTCTCCACCGGCGGCCTCTGCTGCGCCTTCAAAGCCAGCCCCTGGGCGGCGGCAATCGCCCCGGCGCGGGCGAAGAAAGATCTGCGTGAAACTGACATCGGCCAGTAACCTCCTCTCGGTCCATTGCGACCGAACTCCTCCAGTATAACCCTATTTCGGGGTCCGTTATCGCGAAACTACCCGTCAACCGCGATCCCGCTGGAAACACGGTGCTTCACCCCCCCCACACCGTTCGGATAGGAGCAAAAACGACCTGGAACTTAGGTCAATTGTGAACAGACGAGCGGTGGTCCACGGGTCCATGCTTCAGGTCGAGGATCTGCTATGCGTACTACTACTAGACCTAGCGGCCGAACGGATCGCGGCGGAGTTCTCCGGAATCATCCGCTACCTGAGGGGCGACCATCCCACCACGAGCACCAGAATGGAACAGAACACCGGCAAGGCGCGTACTTTCTCCGTCCAGCGTGTATTCTTTTCCTGATGGTTGTGAACGCGGCAGCCCAACAAGCGGCCGTACCGCTTGGAACCACCTCCACTTATGGGGCGCTGGCTGGCGACACGATCACCAACACCGGCGCCACCACGATTAATGGAGATCTCGGCCTGTATCCAGGTACTTCGGTGACTGGAAGTCCAACCGTGACCGGGGCCACCCACGTAACCGACGGTGCCGCGCAACAGGCCAAAAGCGACTTGCACACCGCGTTTCTGAATGCCCAAGGGAGAACAGGTCCGACCCCTGTGCTTGCGGGGGCGCTCGGCGGCAAAACCCTGACGCCTGGCCTTTACAAAGATGACGGCGCCCCAGCCTCGCTCGGGCTAACAGGAACTCTCACGCTCGATTTCCAGGGCAATCCCAACGCCGTCTTCATCTTTCAATCCGCATCCACACTCACCACGGAAGTCGGGAGCATTGTCCACCTTATCAATACCGGGGGCGGCACGGGTTGCAACGTCTTTTGGCAGGTCGGCAGTGCAGCCACTCTTAAAGGAAGCACAAGCTTCGTGGGGACCATCCTCGCTTATGCTGACATCACGGCGGGGGCCAGCGCAACGGTAGCCGGCCGATTGTTGGCCGGAGGACAGGCAAACGGCGCCGGCGCGCTTACATTGAACAACAATACCATTACAACACCTGTCTGCTCGGTGGCGCCAACGGGGTCAATCCAGGTAGTGAAGAACACGGTGGGCGGGAACGGCACATTCGCCTTCACCAGCAACTTCGGGCTGACATCGCCGCTGATCACGAGTGGCCTCACGGCGAGCCAGACGGTCAGTGGCCTGGCCCCGGGAAGCAGCTACAGCGTGAGCGAGACCGTGCCCTCCGGCTGGACTCAGACCAGCGCCAGTTGCACCAGCGGGATACCGACTGCCGTCACTGTGGTGGCCGGAGCGACCACCATCTGCACGTTCACCAACACCGTGGTGGCCGCAACGGGGTCAATCCAGGTAGTGAAGAACACGGTGGGCGGGAACGGCGCATTCACCTTCACCAGCAACTTCGGGCTGACATCGCTGACCACGAGTGGCAACACGGCGAGCCAGACGTTCGGCAACCTGGCCCCGGGGAGCGGCTACAGCCTGAGTGAGACATTGCCCACCGGCTGGACTCAGACTAGCGCCAGTTGCACCAACGGGACGCCCGCTGCCATCATTGTGGCGGCCGGGGTGACCACCACCTGCATCATCACCAACACCTATGCGGCCCCAACGGGGTCAATCAAGGTAGTAAAGAACACGGTGGGCGGGAACGGCACATTCGCGTTCACCAGCAACTTCGGGCTGACATCTCTGACCACGAGCGGCGGCACGGCGAGCCAGACGTTCAGTAACCTGACTCCCGGGGAGCCAGCTACAGCGTGAGTGAGACAGTGTCCCTCTGGCTGGACTCAGACCTTCGCCAGTTGTACCAACGGGACGCCCGCTGCCATCACTGTGGTGGCCGGGGCGACCACCACCTGCACCATCACCAACACCCAGCAGGGGTCAGTCAAGGTAGTGAAGAACACGGTGGGCGGGGACGGCACATTCGCGTTCACCAGCAACTTCGGGCTGACATCTCTGACCACAAGCGGCGGTACAGCGAGCCTGACGATCAGTAACCTGCTTCCGGGGAGCAGCTACAGCGTCAGTGAGATTGTGCCCTCCGGCTGGGCTCAGACCAGCGCCAGTTGCACCAACGGGACGCCCGCTGCCATCACTGTGGTGGCCGGGGTGACCACCACCTGCATCATCACCAACACCAAGGGGGTCCCACCGGCATTGGGTCTAATCACGGTCGTGAAGAACACGGTGGGCGGGGACGGCACATTTGCGTTCACCAGCAACTTCGGGCTGACATCTCTGACCACGAGCGGCGGCACGGCGAGCCTGACGTTCAGTAACCTGAGCCCGGGCGGCAGCTACAGCATGAGTGAGACAGTGCCCTCCGGTTGGACTCAGACCAGCGCCAGTTGCACGAACGGAACGCCCGCTGCCATCACTGTGATGGCCGGGATGACGACCACCTGCACCATCACCAACACCCAGGTGGCCGTCGCGGTGCCCGACGTGACCATCAGAAAGAGCCACGCAGGGAACTTCCGCCAGGGAGATACCGGGGACACCTACACCCTTACAGTCACCAATACCGGGCAGGGTCCGACAGTCGGCGCGGTGACGGTGAGCGACACGCTTCCGGCGGGGTTAACGGCCACGGCCATCGGCGGGACCGGCTGGACCTGCGTGCTTGCCACGTTCACCTGCACCCGAAGCGATGCTCTGGCGCCAGGGGCCAGCTATCCGGACATCACCGTGACGGTGAACGTGGCCGGGAACCCCCTGGCTTTCAATCAGGTGGCGGGCAGCCCCTCATTCCAGACGGGCGATATTCTGATTTCCATGACAGACGGCACCGTGCAGTGGCGGCACAGCGACTGGACGCTGGTGAAAGTACTTACCAGCGGTACTGATGGCCAGGCGAAGGGCATGGCCTTCGACAGTTCCGGAAACCTGTATGTGACGCACTGGATCGGATCCGGTTCTTCCGGCAACGACGTCGCGACGTTCGACCGCAACGGCATCCTTACCGGGCTGTTTGGCAGCGGCTTCAATTGCAATCCATCATCCATCGTGTTTGATAACAGCGGCAACGCCTACGTCGGCCAAGCCGATTGCAGCACCCAAATCCTCAAGTTCGATTCCTCAGGCAATTCGCTCGCCCAGTATAGTGTTGCCGTTGAGAATCGCGGATCGTATCACATTGTTCTCGATCCCAACCAGTGCACGATGTATTACACATCGGAGGGCCCCGATGTGAAACGGTTCAACGTCTGCAGCAACACGCAGATGTCGGACTTCAACAGCGCTCCTCTTCCCGACCCGGTCGGCGGCGCGCAAGAGTTCTCGCTGCTTCCCGGCGGCGGAATGCTGGTCGCCGATTTTAACGTGATTGCCCGTCTGGATGCGTCCGGCAACCTAGTTCGGATTTACGATGCGCCGGCCAACGATTGCTGGCTCGGCATGGCGCTCGATCGGGACGGCACGTCGTTCTGGGCCAGCAACTGGTGCGCATCGTCCGTAACCCGTTTTGACCTCGCGACCGGCAACGTGATCGAGAGCCACGTGGTCAGCGACGTCGGATTCATGGTCAAGCAGCTCGCCATTCCCGGAAACATCTTCAGCACCGCCGTCACCAACACGGCGGCCGTTGCGGGCGGCGGCGAGTTGAATACCAGCAACGACTCAGCCAGCGACGCTACCACTATCAATCCGCCCGCGCAACTTCCAGCGGCGAACAATTCGGCTGGCATCGTCAACGCCGCCAGTTATGTGCCTACAGTGGCCGCCGGCAGCATCGCATCTGTCTTTGGGAGCAACCTTTCCTCCGTGCAGGCGTTCGCCAGCACCATTCCTCTGCCCACAACGCTGGCGTCAACCAGTTTCCAAATCGGTGGTCGAGCTGCGCCCCTCTTTTTCGTTTCGCCCAGCCAGGTGAATCTGCAAATTCCTTGGGAGTTGGCGGGGCAGTCCCAAGCTTCGGTCCTCGCAACGGTTGGCGGCGTAGTTTCCAGCCAGCAGACTGTGAGTCTCGCACCCTTCGCTCCCGGCCTCTTCACGCTCAACGGAGCGGGTTCGTCTCAAGGAACCATCGTGATTGCCGGCACCCCGCTGTTTGCTGCGCCTCAAAGCGTCCCTGGCAGCCGGCCAGCCCACCCAGGCGAATTCATTCTCATCTACTGCACGGGCCTGGGAGCGGTTTCCAATCAACCGGCAACAGGGATGGCTGCACAAGCCAGCCCGCTCTCGGTCACCATCGCAACACCCACGGTGACCATTGGGGGCATCGTGGCCCTGGTACCTTTCTCCGGGTTGGCGCCCGGCGCCGTGGGCCTCTACCAGGTGAATGTCCAAGTGCCGATGGGCGCGCCTACGGGTGACGCTGTGCCGGTAATTCTGAGTATCGGCGGGGTCACCTCTAATACCGTTACCATAGCCGTGCAGTGAGGGGCGAAGCTCCCGCCCCCCCTCACGCCGCGTCGAACAGCATTTTGCGCCCGTAGTCCATGTGAAGCTGCTGGTGGCAATGGAACAACGTCAGGCCCTCCATCGCCGGAGTGACATCCACCTCGATCTTCCGGAAGCCTTTGACCAGCACCACGTCTTTCATGACCCCGGCCGTTGGCTTTCCGTAAACATTGGTGAGCTCAAAACTGTTCCGATGCAGGTGGACCGGGTGGGACTCGTCGGTCTGGTTATCGAAAACCAGGCGGTCGCGCCAGCCTTCCGCGAACAAGGGTTGTTCGTTGGGTCCGGCGTTGTCGAGGCGGGATGCAAAACTGTGATTGGAGCACGATTGAAACGTTCCGGATCGTTCTGGACTGTCGACGGTGCCGACGCCATCATCGCATTGCGCTGTTGCCGCTTTAGCCACAGGTTCGAAGACTACTGGGAAAGCCGCTCCCCAGCCGCCTGATCACCCACTTTTTTGTCGCACACCCCGCCGGCGGCGGAACGCTCGATGCGGGTCTTCGCCGCCGGGGCCGCTCAGCGGTCTTCCGGCCACAAGGCGCGAGCGCTCTTGATGCGAATGACGGCTTCTGCGTGCAGCGCGCCACTCTTATCCAGCTTGCCCGCGGCCGAAACGGCAAGCCCATCGTAGAGAGTCGCGCTTCGCTCAGCCTTGACGGCGGCCGAGGCGTCAACCTGCACAACTTTTCCGTCGCGCGTTTCCAGCGCAAATTTCGCGCCGTTGACCTTGTGAACGATGCCGCAGACGAGGTGTTGCGCCGCGGCAGGGGCTGCCTGGCCCCATGCGAAGGCACGAGTCCCCAGTACGCTGGTGAGCGCCGCCATCACAACCCATGCTGAAATCCAAAGTCGTTGTCTCATATGCCTCCCTCAGTGAAGTCCAAAAACGCGAAGTTGTTTGTAGCTGGCCACAAAGACTTCGCCGTTCGCCACCACCGGTACGATGTTGGCGTTGGCATTGTGATCCGGAGTGAACCAGCCGCCCGCCGTGCCCTGAAAGAGTTGCTGCAGCGTGCTGCCCTTGGGCTGGCCCTTAAAGGCCCAAAGACCGATGGGTGCCGGGCTCTTGGCGGTGCCCTTCGTGGTGGGCCGCGAGACGGCCCAGATGATCGGATCGGAGGAGGCGCCCGTTCCGTTCGATGAAACACTCGCGAAGAAGCCCGCATCCTGGCCGCTTCCAATTGAGGCTGAGGTAGCTTTCTGCACCAGTGAAAGGGAGGGCGACGTTTGCACGTTCCAAAGGATCAGGTTCGATCCGCCGCTGCTGACGATATGCACGGTTCCGTCGGAAAAATAAGACTGGCCGCACCAGCAACCGCCGATGTCGACGGGAGTTCCGCCGATGCCAGTGGCCGATACGCCTCCCAGGTTGCCGAGGTCGAGAAGATACAATTGGCCCTTCTTTCCCGCGGCGGCTCCCATGCTGGCGGAAGCGGAGGGATCCTTGGGGACCAGCAGCACGCCACCCGACCCATAATCGGTATCGCCTGAATCCAACGCCCCTTGGTCCGATGGAGTGAACAGGCTCAGGACCTTGGTGAGGTCCCCAGACTCCTTCACCACGCTCTCCTGAATGCTGGTCGCACCGTCATAGGTTGAATCGGAGTTTCCAGTGACGAAGTACAGGTTGCCGGAGGCGTCGGCTGCGATCCCGTAGCCCGACATCCAGACCGAGGAGAGGAACCTGCCGCTGGGCCCGTTGGGTTGGGTGTCGTTCATCTGGTTGGCGGGCAGCGGTTTCAAAGTGCCGGCGTTCCAGCCCAGAACCCATCCGCGGGACTGGCTGCCGCCCCAGTCGCAAAAGCTGCCGAATCCCGCATAGATATTGTCGTTGGCTTCCAGCAAGCCCGGCCTTTGCCTCTGGTAGGTGGCGTTAAAGTTGAAAGTCGTGCCATCGCTCAACACGTGACTGGCCGACACCACCACACTGGGCACTTTTTCGGCCAGGCTGCCGAGGTCGAGCATGCGAAGCCTGTATACCGGTTGGCCGCTTTCCAGAGTGTACGTGACGACGTACATCAATCCGGCCTTCTCATCGATCACCGGCGTCCCGTCGATACCCACATTCGGCCCGTTGTTGTTGCACCCCAATGGCGTTGGCACGGGAGGGCCAAAGTGCTTGAAGTACAATACGGTGCCCTTCACGGCGTCGATCATGTAGACGGTGTTGTTCTCGGTGGCGACATAGACGACGTTGTGAGCGCCCTGGTTCGACCCCACTGTGACGCCGACCACCGGCACGATGAGCGGCTGCACATCCACCTGGTCGTCCAGCGCAATGTTAAATAGCTGTCCGAAGGACGAACTGGTAACTTTGGCGGAGGTTAAGCTGCTCTCGTTCTGGTTCCAGCCGCTTCGATAGTTGTCGTTGTGATAGGTAACCACCGATGAGAGCGGCGCGCATCCGGTTAGCAATCCCAGAGCAACAGACATCGCGCAAGCGGCCGCCTTTTGCCGCTTGAATTTCCGGCCTGTAGGGAAGGTAAGCGTTTCTATTGACATGGAAACTCCTTTCCGCACACTTTCCGTTGTGCCATTCTTGGCCAGCATCCAGTATATACGCAAACACGTCCATTGGGACCATTTTAGTCGGAGGTTCGCCGATTGGCGATTCGCGCCTTTCCTCATGCCGCGTCGAACAACATTTTGAGCCCGTAGTCCATGTGAAGCTGCTGATGGCAGTGGAACAACGTCAGCCCTTCTATCGCCGGCGTGAAATCCACCTCGATCTTCCGGAAGCCTTTCACCAGCACCACGTCTTTCATGACCCCGGCCGTTGGCTTTCCGTAAACGTTGGTCAGCTCAAAACTGTTCCGATGCAGGTGGAGCGGGTGGGCATCGTCGGTCTGGTTATCAAAAACTAGTCGGTACCGCCTGCCTCGGTAAAGCTTTCGAGGCTCGTCTTTCGCAGCGTAGCTCTTGCCGTTGATGGTCCAGTGGTTGAAACCGCCCGTGCCGCCGTTGATCTTCCCGATCACCATGGGGATGGTCTCGTCGGGCTTCGGGGCCTCGCGGCTTTCGCCGAAGATCGTGTAATCCCAAGCCTTCTTCGCGGGCTTGATCCAGCGCGGCGCCCCACTCTTGTTGGCGTATTCAACCACGATGCCCATTCCGTTCTTGCGATCGTCATCCTTCGGCGTCCCCAGAATCCAGACTCCCGGGTTTTTCATTTCGACGACGGCGTCTATCCGCTCCGCCGTTCCGAGTTCCAGTATGTCGACGAGTTGCGGGCGCGGTACAGCGTTGCCGTCCAGGGCCACAACCTGGAATTGGTGACCGGGGAGCGCAAGCTGAATGTTCTCGGTGGCGCTGGCATTCAGGAAATGGAACAACACGCGTTGTCCCACTTTGACGCGCACCGGCTCGCCATAACCCAGGCACTTCCCATTGATGGTGAAGCGCTGATAGCCGATCTCCCAACCGTTCGGTTTCTCGTCTTTCTTCGGCTCCCGTGGCTTTGTGCCCGGATCATCCTCCTCCTCATCCTCCATGGTCGTAAAGTAGGGCTCCCACTCATGTGTGGCCAGAAAAAGTTCCTGGTCGTACTGCCCCGGATTGTTCTTCGGCTCGATGTACACGAACCCGAACTGTCCGGTATATGTGCCCCGGCTCAGGTCGGACATCGGCATAACGTGGGTATGTACGAACCGGGCGCCGGATGGCCGGGGCGTGAGCCGGTAGCGCAGATGGCCATGGGCCGGGACCGCCAGGCTCTTCTCCTCTTCGGCGCCGTCCACGTCCGCCGGAATGATCAGCCCGTGCCAATGCACCAGCTCGGCGGAGTCGGTGTCGTTGAACAGGTCAACCGTCACCGCGACGCCCTCCCGCAACCGGATCGGCGGGCCGGGGACTTGGCCGTTGTATCCGATGGTGCTGATGGTATGGTCCTTGGCCATATCCACCAGCGCCGGACCGATGCGCAATGTAACATCCGCGCGACCGCCCGACGCGACGGCCCCGCCCGTTTCGCCGCCGCGATTGCACCCGGACAGCAAAAGGCCCGAGCCGATTGTGATGCCGGAAAGGAAATTGCGGCGGGTATTCTGACAACTTTCTTGGTTTGACATGCGGCGCCTCCGGCTCATATACTATCAATATTCGTAATCGAATGTCGAAAACGAAAACCGATCACAATGATTTCGCGGATGACCGCGACCTCTACTCGGGATTGATCCGCCTTCACGTGCTGCATCACGCCGTCCAGGAGCCGATCTTCGGCCTGGGCATGGTCGAGGAGCTCGCCCGGCACGGATACCGGATCAGTCCTGGAACCCTCTATCCCTTGCTGCACGGCCTCGAAGAGAAGGGGTACCTGCGCGCGGTTGAGTTGCGCAATGGCAAATCGCGGCGCAAGGTCTATCGCGCCACGCCCCTGGGGCGAAGCGCGCTTCGGGCAGCCGGCGGCAAGGTGCGCGAGTTGTTTCGGGAACTCATGGAAGGCAAGTAGCGAACGTGTGGAAGCACTATAAACTCGAATTGATGACGCTGGCCGCCGGCGCATTGCTGGCCCAGCAGCCCCCGCCTGCCGCGCTCACCATCACCCAGGCGGTTCAGAACGCGCTGCACAATTACCCGTCCATTCAGGTCTCGCAGGAGCAGATCAACGCCGCCGCGGCCGGCATACGCCTGGCGCGAACCGCCTACCTGCCGCGCGTGGATGCACTGGCGCAAGTGAACCGCGCCACCCGAAACAACGTCTTCGGGCTGCTGCTGCCGCAAAGCGTCATCCCGTCCATGTCCGGCCCGGTGATCGGCTCCAACAACCTCGGCACCGCCTGGGGCAGCGCGATCGGAACGCTGGTCACTTGGGAGCCGTTCGATTTCGGCCTGCGGCGGGCCACCGTGGCGGCTGCCGCGGCTGCCGAAGCCCAGTCCGAGGCCACGCTCAAGCGGACACAGTTCGAGGTTGCGGCCGCCGCGGCGGACGCCTATCTCACGCTGGTGGCCGCGCAGGAGACGGTGCGCGCCGCCCAGGCCGGCGTGGACCGCACGGAGGTCATCGTACGCACCACCAATGCCCTGGTCGGCGCGGAGTTGCGTCCTGGCGCGGACGCCTCGCGCGCGGAGGCCGAACTCGCCGCTGCGCGCACCCAACTGATTCAGGCCCAGCAGGCCGTGGACGTGGCGCGCGCCATGGTCTCCCGCTTCCTGGGCATCGAGCCGGCCCAACTCGCCATCTCTTCCACGCGGTTGCTTCAGCCGCCGCCGGAGGAATCGGTCCCCGCGCTCGATCCGGCTGCCAATCCTTTCGCGGCGGAACAAAGCGCCGTGGTCGAACAGACTAAGGCGCAACTCAAGGCTCTCGAGCGATCTTACTTCCCGCGGTTCTACCTGCAAGGCTCCGCTTATGCTCGCGGCACCGGCGCGGAGACCGATGGCAAGCTACTCGGGGGCGTGAACGGCCTGGCCCCCAGCGTGCAGGATTACGCGCTCGGTTTCAGCGTGACGTTTCCGGCTCTCGATCTGCCGTCGGTTCAAGCTCGCGAAGCCGCGCAGTCGGCCGCGGTCCGTGCGCAGACGGCCCGCTATCGGCAGATTGCCACCGATTTGCGCGCCCAATGGAACGCGGCCGTCGCCACGCTTCAGGGCTCCCGCAGAATTGCCGCCAACACCCCCCTCGAAGTATCCGCCGCGCGCGCCGCGGTCCAGCAGGCCACCGCCCGTTATCAATCGGGGCTGGGGAACATCGATGAGGTAGCGGAAGCGCAGCGCCTCCTCACGCAAGCCGAAATCGACGACGCCCTGGCCCGCCTCGGCATCTGGCGCGGGCTGCTGGGAGTGGCTGCCGCGGCCGGAGATCTTCAGCCATTCCTTGCGGAGGCAAGTCAGTAACATGCGTCTTGTCTTAGCCGCGCTTAGCCGGCCGTTGACGGTGGTGGTGGCCCTCATCGCGATTGCGCTCTGTGCCGTGCTCGCGCTCGAACGCATGCCGGCGGACATCTTTCCCCAGGTCGGAGACCCCGCCATCTACGTGGCGCAGCCGTACGGCGGCATGGACCCGGCCCAGATGGAAGGCTATCTCACTTACTACTACGAGTATCACTTCCTCTACATCACCGGACTCGAACACGTCGAGAGTAAGAGCATCCAGGGCGCGGCGCTCATGAAGTTAGTGTTTTATGAGGGCACTAACATGAGTCAGGCTATGTCCGAGACAGTCGGGTATGTGAACCGCGCCCGCTCCTTCATGCCTCCGGGAACGGTGCCGCCCTTCATCACGCGTTTCGATGCCGGAAGCGTCGCCGTCGGCATGTTGGTCTTCAGCAGTGCAACCCGCTCGCAAGGCGAGATGCAGGATTTTGCGCTGAACCGGGTTCGGCCGCTGTTTGCGACGCTCCCTGGCGTTTCCGCGCCGCCGCCCTTCGGTGGAAACCAGCGAGCCATCGTCATCACGCTCGATCCAGACAAGCTCCGGCAGTACCAGATCTCGCCCGAAGAGGCCATTGCCGCCGTCGGCAAGTCCACTTTGGTGATGCCGTCGGGGAACATGTGGACCGGCAACGTCGAGCGCATCGCCCGGACCAACGCCGCTCTGGGCGGCAATCTTTCCGAGTTGCTCGCCACGCCCATCCGCCCGGTCTCCGGCACGACCGTCTTCCTGCGCGACATCGGCACCATCGAGAACGGCACCGACCTTATCACCGCCTACGCGCACGTCAACGGCAAGAGGACCGTGTACATTCCCGTCACCAAGCGCGCGGACGCCTCCACGCTTGCGGTGATCAATGCCGTGAAAGCGGCCATTCCCGACTTCAAGAAGGTGGTGCCCGAGGATGTCGATGTGCGCCTGGAATTCGACCAGTCGCCATTCGTCACCAACTCCATCCGCGGCCTGGTTATCGAAGGACTGCTCGGCGCGGCCCTGACCGGTCTGATGGTATTGATCTTCCTCCGCGACTGGCGCAGCGCGCTGATCGTCGTCGCCAATATCCCGTTTGCCCTGCTCGCCGCCGTCGTTCTGTTGTGGGCCGCGGGCCAGACCATCAACATCATGACGCTGGGTGGCCTGGCGCTCGCCGTGGGCGTCCTGGTTGACGAGGCCACCGTCGAGATCGAGAACATTCACACCCAGATGCTTCCCGGCGTGTCCCGCGCGCGGGCGGTCGTGGAGGCGTGCAGCCGCACCGCCATGGCCCGCCTGCTCTCCATGTTTTCGATTCTCGCCGTCTTCGTTCCGTCCTTCTTCCTGATCGGTGTGGGCCGCCAACTGTTCGTTCCGCTCGCCCTTGCCGTCGCGTTTTCCATGATCGCTTCCTATCTGCTCTCGAGTAGCCTGGTCCCCGTGTTTTCGACGTGGCTGATGCGGGAAGCCCACCGTGGCGAGGAGCGCGAAGGCTTCTTCGGACACCTGCGCGGGTTCTATGCCCGCTATCTGAATGGGGTCCTGTGGCTTCGCTGGCCGCTGGTTTTCACTTACCTGGCCGTTTCCGCCGGCGCGCTCTACCTCCTGCTGCCGCGCATGGGAACAGAAATCTTCCCCGACGCCAATGCTCCGCTCTTCCGCATCCGGCTGCGGGCGCCGGCGGGCACGCGAGTCGAGGAGACCGAGCGCATCGTCCTGCACGCGCTGGATATCATTCGCCGCGAAGCCGGCGCCGGCAACGTCGAAATCACCAGCGACTTTGTCGGCGTGGTGCCCTCCAGCTACCCGGTGGATCTGATCCACCTGTTCACCAGCGGGCCGCAGGAAGCCGTCATCCAGGTGGCGCTCAAGCCCGATGCTCCACGCGGCGAACCGTTGCGCGAACGCTTGCGTGAAGGCCTGCGCCGCGATCTGCCCGGAGTGCAGATCTCATTCGAGGCCGCCGACATCGTCAGCCAGGTGATGAGCTTTGGATCTCCCACCCCCATCGAGGTCGCCGTCCAGGGAATCAGTCTTCAGGACGATTACGCCTACGCGCAGAAGGTGCAAGCGCAAATGGCGAAGCTGTCCTTCCTGCGCGATTTGCAGTTCGCTCAAGAGCAGAACTTTCCCACGCTCGATATCAACATTGACCGCGAACGCGCCGGCCAGTTCGGCTTGACCATGGCGGACGTGGCGCGGTCGGTGGTCCCCGCCACTTCCTCTTCGCGGTTCACCGACCCCAACTACTGGCGCGATCCGGCCTCCGGCAACGCTTTCCAAATTCAAGTCGAACTGCCTCAGAACCGCCTCCAGAGCGTCGAACAAGTCGGTAATCTTCCGGTGATGAAGGGCGGGCAATCGGAACCGCGGCTCACCGCCATCGCAGGCCTCAAGCTCGGCACTATGCCCGGGTTGATTGAGCGCTACAATGGCCAGCACGTGGTAAGCCTCACGGCCAACATCCATGGGTTGACCCTGGGAGAAACAGCGCTGAAATTGAATCGGGCGCTGGCCGGCGCAGGCCCGCCGCCCAAAGGTGTCACCGTCAAGCTGCGCGGCGAGATCCCTCCGCTCGAGCAGACCATCTCCGGGTTGCGAATCGGTTTGCTGCTGGCGGTGCTGGTGATCTTTCTCCTGCTGTCCGCCAACTTCCAGTCGATGCGCCTGGCGCTCGCCATCATTTTGGCCATCCCCGCGGTGCTCTGTGGCGTGCTCCTCATGCTCCTCGCCACCGGCACGACACTGAACGTTCAGTCTTTCATGGGAGCCATCATGGCCATCGGAATCGCGGTGGCCAACTCGATTCTGCTGGTCACTTTCGCCGAACGCGCGCGGCACGAAGGCCGGGCGCTTCTCGACGCTATTCGGGAAGGCGCCGGCGGCCGCCTGCGGGCCATCCTGATGACCGCGGCCGCCATGATCTTCGGCATGGCGCCCATGGCCATCGGGTTCGGCGAGGGCGGCGCGCAATCGGCGCCGCTCGCCCGCGCGGTCATCGGCGGTCTGATCGCCGCGACATTTACCACCCTCACCATCCTGCCTTCGATATACGCAGTTTTGCAGCGCAAGGCTTCCGTGACTTCCCCATCGCTCAATCCGATGGACTCTGCGAGCCGATATTATGATGCGACTTAAGAATTCTCTTGTTGCGGCGTTCCTCGCCATCGCCTTTGCGCAAACCAGCGACCTTGCGCCGGTGGTTTCGAAGCCCGTATCGCGAACCATCGATCTTCCCGGCGAGCTCCTGCCGTTTCTGACCGTCTCGCTACACGCCAAGTTGCCCGGCTATGTCGAGCGCGTTCTGGTCGACCGCGGCAGCATGGTGAAACAGGGCGACCTTCTGGTGGCGTTAAGCGCGCCCGAATTGAAGACCCAGATTGCCGAAGCCGAATCCAAAGTGCAGGCCGCGGAATCGGACCGCCGGCAAGCCGAAGCGCAACTGGCCGCCGTCCAGAGCACGTATGAGCGTCTCAAGAAAGCTGCCGAAACGCCCGGAGCGGTAGCTGGCAACGAGTTGATTCTGGCCGAAAAGCAGGTGGACGCGACGCAAGAGCTGGTGCGCTCCCGCCGCCAGGCCACCGGTGCCGCGCAGTCGGTGGTCGAGGCTCGGAAGGAACTGGAAGCGTACCTCACCATCACTGCGCCCTTCGACGGCGTGGTGACCGATCGCTTCGTGCACCCCGGCGCGCTGGCCGGCCCCGGCGCGGACACCGCGCTCCTGGTCATCCAGCAGGTGGCGCATCTGCGCCTGGTGGTTCCGGTCCCCGAGGAGGACGTTGGCGGAGTGGCGGCGGGCGCCAGTGTGCCGTTCCGCGTCCCCGCGTACCCGGAACGGAAGTACACCGGCACGGTGGCGCGCATCGCTCACGTGCTCGATCCCAAGACCCGCACAATGCCGGTCGAGCTCGATGTCTTCAATCGCGACAACTCACTCGCTCCCGGCATGTATCCGGCGGTCAGTTGGCCGGTCCGCCGTTCCCGTCCCGCTCTTTTCGTGCCCAGGACCAGCGTTGTGACCACCACCGAGCGCACCTTCGTCATCCGCAATCAAAACGGCCGCGCCGAGTGGGTGGACGTGAAAAAGGGCGCGGCCGAGGGCGACCTCATCGAGGTAATCGGCAACTTGCGCGCCGGCGATATGGTGGTCCGCCGCGCCACCGATGAACTGCGGGAAGGCGCTGCAATACCTCACTGAACCGATACCGTGATGCCTTTCTGGCTGCTAACCCCGCCGATCGATACTAGAACCTCCAGCGGGCCCGACGGCACACCGGCTGGGATCTGCACGTTGAGCTGCATTACCCCCGCTACCATTCCCGGCGCTTCTCCGGCGTACGTATAGAGGGCCTGGCCGCCGGTCGACACCAGGATCGGCTGCACCGGCGCCGGCGTAACCTGCGGAGGCGGCAAGGTCACACCCGTGATCTTGCCCGTGATCCCCAGCGGGGTGGTCTGTCCTTCGCCCGTCATGAACATCTGTACGATGCTGCCCTTGGCCGCGGGATGGCTCGGCCCGTTCAGGCTGTTGTCCTGGTTCAAAATCGCCCCCGCCCCGCTGCCCGCCGAGTTCTGTGCGAACAGGCCCGGGGCCGTGGCCGCCACAGTCAACGGGTACGCGTTGGAGGTCTGGCCCGCGTATGCGATCCACACCGAGGGGTTGGAAATGAGTGCCATCTCATACGGCACCACCGCCGACACCGGCGTGCTGCTGGCGTAGATCATCGGAGCCGGTGTGCCATTGAACAACACCTGCACGCCGCCGATGGTCGTCGCCAGCTTGCCGGTGGCCGGGTCCGTGGTCGCACCCGCCGCGGTGGCCGGTCCGATGCCAATGCCAAAGAGAGTGACCAGTTCGCCTGGGGAAACCGCTCCGCCGATGTAGCTGGCCGCGTTCACCACGCTCTTGATGGGGGGTAGCGGCGCCGTCGCCAAGGCCGGCTGAGTGACGGTGACGGATACGCCCGCAATCAGAACCGTCGCGCTGAGGGTCGTGCCCGAATTGTTGGGAAAGACTGCCAGAGCCACGGAGGCGGAACCGGGGCCGGAGGATGCGGCGGAAGCCGTGATCCAACCCGGCAAGCCGGAAACTGCCCAGGGACAGGAAGCGGCGGTTTGGATGCCGACGGTCAGATTGCCGCCCGAGGCCGGGGCCTGCAACGTGGTGGGTGAGACAGAGTACGTGCAGGAGGAGCCAACAGGTGTCAGAATGCGGATGCGGTTGTTCCAGGCGTCGGCGATGTAGACGTTGCCGGCGGAGTCCAAGGCGATGCTGCCGGGGCCATACAACTGTGCGTTGGTGGCCGGGCCGTTGTCGCCCAAACCGGACGATCCCCCACCCGCCACGGTAGCGATCACCCCGTTCGACACCTTGCGGACGCGGTTGTTATTGGAGTCGGCGATGTACAGGTTGCCGGCGGAGTCCACGGCGACGCCCCAGGGCCAGTACAACTGGGCGCTGGTGGCCGGGCCGTTGTCGCCGCTGAAGCCCTGCGTCCCGCTTCCCGCCACGGTGGTGATCACCCCGCCCGAGACCTTGCGGATGCAGTTGTTGAAAGTATCGGCGATGTAAAGATTGCCCGCAGAGTCCACCGCGACACCGCTGGGCCGGAACAATTGGGCGCTGGTGGCCGGGCCGTTGTCGCCGCCGAAGCCTTGGGTCCCGTTTCCCGCTACGGTGGTGATCGTCCCGTTCGAGACCTCGAGGATGCGGTTGTTCATAGTGTCGGCAATGTAGAGGTTACCGGCAGAGTCCACGGCGATGCCGGTGGGACTGTTCAACGCGGCGCCTCCGGCCACGGTGGCGATCACCCCGTTCGACACCTCGTAGATCAAGCCCAAACTCAGGCCGAGAATCCCGCTAGACGAGTCGGCGATGTAGAGGTTGGCCGCGGAATCCACGGCGACCGCCGAGGGCCAGTACAACTGTGCGCCGGCGGCCGGGCCGTTGGAGCCGCTGAAGCCCGGTATCAGGTTCCGCGTCCCGTTCCCCGCCACGGTGGCGATCACTCCGTTCGAGACTTTGCGGACGCGGTAGTTCTCAGAGTCGGCGATGTACACGTTGCCGGCAGAGTCCACGGCGACGCCTTGGGGATTGTACAACTGGGCGCTGGTGGCCGGACCGTTGTCGCCGCTGAAACAACACGCCCCGCCCCCCGCCACGGTGGTGATCACCCCGTTCGAAACCTTGCGGATGCGGTTGTTCAGGGTGTCGGCAATGTACAGGTTGCCGGCAGAGTCCACGGCGACGTCTCCGGGATACCACAACTGGGCGCTGGTGGCCGGGCCGTTGTCGCCGCTGAAGAATGGCCCCCCGTTTCCCGCCACGGTGGCGATCACCCCATTCGAGACCTTGCGAATGCGGTTGTTGGAAGTGTCGGCGATGAACAGGTTGCCAGCAGAGTCCACGGCAACCCCGAGGAGGTAGCCCAACGCCGCGCTGGTGGCTGGGACGTTATCGCCACCAGACGTGCCCCCGCCCGCCACGGTGCTGATTATCCCGTTCGTGACATCGCGAATCAAGCCCGGAACGAAGTTATTAGACGCAACGGCGATGTAGAGGTTGTCTGCGGAGTCTACGGCGACGCCCATCGGATAGTTCAACTCTGCGCTGGTGGCTGGGACATTGTCGGCGAGGGACAAGCCGCCCCCCGCTACGGTGGTGATTACCCCGTTCGAGACCTTGCGCACGCGGAAGTTAAACTGGTCGGCGATGTACAGGTTGCCGGCAGAGTCCACCGCGACCCCACCGGGGTTGTACAACTGGGCGCTGGTGGCCGATCCGTTGTCGCCGCCTGAGCCTGGCGTCCCGTTCCCCGCCACGGTGGTGATCACTCCGTTCGAGACTTTGCGGACGCGGTAGTTGCCCCCGTCGGAGATGTAGACATTGCCGGCAGAGTCCACGGCGACCCCGCCAGGGTTGTACAACTGGGCGCCAATGGCCAATCCGTTGTCGCCGCTGAAGCCCGGCGTTCCGTTCCCCGCTACCAGGGTCAAGATGCCCGTTGTGGCATCCAATCGCAGGACGGTGTTTTGAGTCGCGAAAAAGACGTTGCCCGCCCGATCGGCCGCAACAGATGCGGGGGAGCCCAGGCTGGCGGACGTACCTGGTATGTTGACCGGCAGCCCGCCACCGGCAAATGTCGATATGGTGTAGGTCTGACCCCATGCGGAACAGGATAAGACCGTGGTGAGAAGAAGAATGGAACGCGTTCGCACTCTCGGAGAACCTCGTGATGCAGACGCAGACCTGCTTATAGCTTAGCACTACCAGGGTGTACAATCGGAGGCGATTACCTAAACGGAAAGGCGCACTTCTATATGAAACGTGTTCAAGCCAGACATTTGAGCCGGCGCGCGATGCTGTGCCAGGCTGCCATGGCCAGTGGTTTGGGCGGCATCTTCACCATGTCTGCCTCGGGGCAGCAAGGCACCCCCGGCCGGGTACCTACTGGCGGCCAGCAGGCCGGAGGCGGCGGAGGCGGACGCGGCGCGTCCGTGCACTATGGCCCAATCAACAAGTTCTCATCGCCCAGCGACCTGAGGATCACAGACATACGGGCGCTCAGGGTGGCGGCGAATTTCGACTATCCCATAATCAAAATGTTCACCAACCAGGATGTCTACGGCCTGGGTGAAGTGCGCGACGCCGGCAACGAGAACCTGGCGCTCTCGATGCGACCCCTGCTGGTGGGAAAAAGCCCCCTCGACATATCGGGGATTCTGCAAAGCGTACGCCCGTTCGCCGGCCCCGGACGCCAGGGCGGCGGCTTCAGCGCCATCGACATCGCCCTGCACGACATCACCGGCAAGGTCTACGGCGTGCCCGTCTGGCGCCTGCTTGGCGATAAGAAGCGCGACCGCGTGCGCATGTATTGCGACACCACCGGAACCTCCGACCCCAAGAAGTACGGGGACCGAATGGTGGAGCGCATGAAGAAAGGGTTCACCTTCTTCAAGATGGATGTCACTACCAACTTTGTTGGCATCAAGCCGGGGTATCTGGATACCGAAGGCGTCCCGACGGACAAAGGGCTGGAGTACGGAGCCGAGTTGATCACGGCCGGGCGGGATGCCATCGGCTGGGATAAGCCGCTGGCCGTGGACGCCTCCAGCCTCCGCTGCGGAACGGTCCCCGACGGCATTCGCGCCGCCAAAACGTTCGAGAAGTGCCGCCTCTCATGGCTGGAAGATCTGTTCTACACCGGCGGTTTCTGGCGATGGAAAGACTTCAAGGAAATCAAGGCGCATACCAGCACGCCCTTGCTCACTGGCGAGGACGGTTTCGGCTTGGAGGAAGGCTTCCAGCAGTTGATCGACAATCGCGCCGTCGATATCATCCATCTGGATCACGGCACCTCCGGTGGATGCCGCGAGACCAAACGCATCGCCGATTACGCCTTCGACCGCGAGCGCATCCCCACCGCCATTCACATGGCCGGGTCGCCGCTGGCTACCATCGCCGCCGTGCATACGGCCGCCACGCTGGAGTCGTACATTGCCATGGAATGCCATGCCGTGGATTTCCTCTCCTGGTGGCAGCAACTGATCACGGGAGTCCTGCAGCCGCTCATCGACAAAGGCTACATCGCGGTTCCGGATGTCCCCGGCCTGGGCGTCGAACTGAACGAACCGGTAGTAAGAGAGCACCTGCGGACGCCCGGCTACTTCGACCCAGCCACTAAGTGGGACGACAGCATCACCGGACGAGGCTTAGGCGGGCCGTGGCCGCACTTCAACGTGGATGGCGTTTGGGTCAACGAGCAGACCTCGGATTACTGATTTTCGGAGAGACCATGAGAAGCATACTGAATATCAAGAGGCTGGCAATTCTCTTTGCCGTCTCGAGTTGCCTTTTTGCCGCGGATCCGATCTTTCTGCGGCGGCAGGTACCGGACGTCAAACCGCAACCGGACGACCTGACCGCGGCTAATTCCAAAGCGGCTTCCTACAAGCCCCTTTTTAGCATTGGCGACCAGGACGTGGATCAGCTTAAAGGCGTGGCCCGCTATGGCGAACTCACTGTCTTGCCCGGCGGGACCAGCGCGATGGTGAGTTACCCGGCCGAGGAGCAGCTCTATTTCGTCGAGGAAGGCAGCGGAACGCTGTTGTACGGCGATGAGAAGGCTCCCATCAAGGCGAATGACTTCATGTACCTTCCCGTCGGAGTCAAGCACGGCGTCGCGAACTCGTCGGCCGCGCCGGTGAAGGTGATCGTGATGGGATACAAGATTCCCGCCGGCATGAAGGTGCAGCCCACGCCCAAGCTCATGCTGGCCAGTGCGGACGACGTACAGCTCCAGATCCTGGGTTCGCATGGCCCCACCTCGCAGTTCAAACTGATGATGGGCACCACTTCCAGCCAGCGCGATAAACTCGCCGCCGCGTACCTGATGAACAGCCTGTTCATCATGGACTTCGCGCCGGGCGGGACGAACATTCCGCACCATCACGCGGCGGAGGAGGAAATCTACCTCCTGCTGAGAGGGTCCGGCGACATGGTGGCGGGACTCGACGCGGATAGGAAAGAGGTGCGCCACCCCGTCACCGAAGGCGCCGCCTTCTTCTTCAAACCGGGCACGCAAGTCGGCTACTACAGCCATGCGAAGGAAGGCCAGCCGCACGATCTGATGCTGGCCGTGCGGTCGCAGGTCCCCGGCATGAGCATGCCGGGCCCAGGCGGCAGGGGAGGTCCGGAAGGCCGGGGCGGCCGGGGAAACCCGCCCGGGCGGCAACCATAGGCGCGCCCTGCATTGCGCCGAAAGGTGCGGTGGTTTACACTGGTCGCGCATGTGGTGTCGCTACGCATTCGCCATCGCCGTGTGGGCGATGCCGCACCCGGCAGTTGCGCAAATCCGCTTCGAAGAGATCGCCAAAAAGGCCGGCCTGGACTTCCGCTTGAAGAACGGCGCCAGCGGCCGGTTCTCACAGGTGGAACTGATGCCCGGCGGCGTGGCGGCGTTCGACTACGACAACGACGGCTGCATGGACCTCTACTTCACCAATGGCGCCACGATTCCCGGGTTGCGGAAGAGCGGCCCCGAGTTTTCCAACCGGCTGTACCACAACAACTGCGATGGAACCTTCACGGATGTCACCGCCAGGGCCGGCGTGGGTGGAGAGGGCTACTCGATGGCGGTGGCCACCGCCGACTTCGACAACGACGGTTTCTGCGACATTTTCGTCGCCGGCGTTAATCGCAACATCCTCTACCGCAACTTGGGCGATGGCCGCTTCGCCGATGTAACAGCTAAGGCCGGCCTGTCCGGCATCGATCCCAAGCGCGGCAAGATGTGGTCCATCTCGGCGGGCTGGTTCGATTACGACAACGATGGCTGGCTCGACCTTTTCGTCTCCAACTATGTCGCATGGGACCCGGCCACCGAACCGGTGTGCGGCGCTCCGGGGAAACGGTTCTATTGTCACCCGAAGGAGTACCCGGGGCTGCCCAACCAACTCTTCCACAACAACCACGACGGCACTTTCACGGACGTCTCGGAGCGCTCGGGAATCGCCCGGTACATCGGCAAGGGAATGGGAGTCGCCTTCGCCGATTTCGATGCGGACGGATTCACCGACGTGTTCGTGGCCAACGATTCCGTCCGGCATTTTCTGTTCCACAACCAGGGCGATGGGACCTTTCGCGAGATCGGCCTGGAAGCCGGCGTCGCACTCCGCGAAGACGGCGCCGCCGTCGCGGGCATGGGAGTGGACTTCCGCGACTTCGACAACGACGGCCTGCCCGACCTGGTGGTCTCGGGCATGATCAACGACGGCTTCCTCCTGTTTCGCAACCTCGGCAAGCGATCGCTCTTCGAGGATTTCGCACAACGCTCCGGCCTGCAAATGGGCACGCGCCAGTTTACGGGCTGGAGTCTCGGCATGTACGACTTCGACAACGACGGATGGCGCGACCTGTTCTTCGCCCTATCGCATTTCCCGGGGCTCGAGCCTTACATCGGCCGGGGCGCCGCGCTGGCCAACCGCGTTTTCCGCAATATCGGAGGGCGGCGATTCGAGGACGTCTCGGCCGGCGCCGGAGCGGACTTCCAGCAGCCTGCCCTTCACCACGGGACGGCCTTTGCCGATTTCGATAACGACGGCCGCATCGATGTGGTTGTCACTACGCTCGATGGTCCCGTGAAGCTGTTTCACAACATCACCACGGGCGCCGGGCACTGGCTGGCGGTTCGGCTGCGCGGAACCCGCAGCAACCGTCAGGGCATCGGGGCCGTGGTTTGCGTGACGCTGCCCGACGGGCGCGCGCTCTACGGTCATGCCACCACCAGCGTCGGTTATGCCTCTTCCAGCGAGCCCCTGGTGCGCTTCGGCCTGGGTCCGTATACGGGCGTGAAACAGGTGGAGGTCCGATGGCCGGGCGGCGGCAGGCAAAAGCTCACCGGTGTGATGGGCGACCGGATCATCGAGATCGAGGAGGCTAAGCCGTGAAATGGACGGCCCTCCTGGTGGTCTTGCTGGCTCGTGGGACAGCCGCACAGGCGCCGCCTTCGGCCGGCTATCCGGCCTACGAAAGGGCTAACCGCCTGTTCGTGGCCGGAAAATACCAGGAGTCTTTCAATGCCGTGGACGAAGCCTTGAGGCTGGATCCGAAGCTGGCGCCGGCCCTGACACTCAAAGCTAAGTTGGCCATGGCGGCTGACCGTTACGACGTGGCGCGGGAGAGCCTGGAGCAGGCTATCGCAGCGGATCCATCCTCGTGGTATGCGCAGTTCTTGTATGGATTTCAGTTCTATCGGCAGAACGAGTTGCCGGCGGCGATTTTGGCGCTGGAGAAGGCGCGCCAGTTGAATCCGCGCGATGCACGCACGCCGCTTTACCTGGGTCTTGCCCGGGAAAGCCTGGGCCAAACCACTGAGGCTCTCAAGACTTACAGAGAGGCGATCCATTTAGGCGAAGTCTCGGGCCAACTCGACACCGATATGCTGTTGAGTTGTTCCCGCCTGCTGTTCCGGTTGGGCGAATTCGAGGAATGCCGGCATTGGATCGATCGCGCCTTGAAGCTGGCGCCGAACTCCCGCGACCCCCACTTCGAATCCGCCCGCCTCTTGCTGAAGACGGGGGATGCCACGGGAGCCGCGAAACAAGGCGAGATCGCATTGCCACTGCACACCGGCGACGTGAGCGACCTCCAGGTGCACTTCCTGCTGGTCCAGGCCTACCAGTCGGGCGGCCGGGAGCAGGACGCCGAGCGGCATGCGGCGGCTATTCGCGCCCTCGAAGAGCGCCAGAGAAAGTAGTCATTTCTCCCGGAAAGGCTCGTTCCGTTCGTACATTGCGATCCTCACTTTCAACGCCGGGACCAGGGGCTGGGTAGCCAGGTCCAAAGCTCGCCGCGCGGTCTCGACCGCCTCTCGAAAGCGGCCCGTCTCGGCATACGCGGCGGCCAGCGCATCGAGCATCGAGGGATCTTTTCCGTGAGACAGATCGACCGCCTTGGCCGCCAGTTTGAGGGCCTCGGCGCCGTTGCGGACCGTCGCTTCGGGGCTGGTCGCCAGCAGCCATGCCAGGTTGGATTGGGCCTGGGCGAACTTGGGATCGATCCCGATCGCCTCTCGAAAATGCGCCACGGCCTCTTCGAACCGCCTCTTCTGCGCCAGGGCGACCGCCAGGTCGTTGTGCGTCTGGGCGTCCCTCGGATCGAGTGCGAGCGCCCTCTGGAACCGCGGGATGGCTTCGTCGAAGCTGGATTTCCGCAACAGGGCCAAACCGAGGTTGTACTGGCTGGCGGCATCTTGGGGATCCAGTGCCGCGGCTCTCCGCAGGTGCGGCATGGCTTCATCGAGGCTTCCTTTTCGCAGCAACTCCACTCCGAGATTCTCCAGGGCACGCACCAGGTTTTCGCGGACCTCGGGGATTTCATCGTTGGCCTTCAAGGCCCTCTCCCAGCACGCGATGGACTCCGCCAACCGTCCCTGCCGGGCCAGGGCGAAGCCGAGATTGTTGTTGGCCCTGGCGTCATCGGGATTCAGTTCCAGCGCACTGCGCCAGGCCGCGATAGCGGCTTCATACTGTCCCTTCTGGTTCAGTTCCCACGCGCGGTCGAATCGGGCGTAGAACTCCGCTGCCGGCACCTCGATCTTCGCCAGGCCGCCGGGGGGTATGTTCACAAACTCCGGAAGATTCACCGCGCGGTTGGCGGCGGTGCTGCCCTCGATCAGAATCGCCGGGCTGTCGTTTCCCTCTTCGTCGAGGTGCGTCAGGTACATCTGCGTGTACGGAGACCGGCCCTTCGAGGAAAACACCAGCCAGCGTCCATTGGGCGAGAAGCTGTGCCACGAATTCATGAGGGGGGTATTCGCGCGCATTCGCCGCGCGATGCCGCCCGCGGCCGGCACGATATATAGTTGGCTGTCGGGGCGCATGAGCAGGCCGTTGCGCGCTTGGACGAAGACGATCCAGCGGCCGTCGGGTGAAACTCTGGGGAAGGAGTTGCTCTTCCCGTTCCGCGACGCTCCAGCGATCGGTTCCGCCTGTCCCCCTTGGCCTCCGTTGAACGGAACGCGGTAGAGGTCGTACTGCATCTCGGTTTCGTTCGGATCGTTGGCATATTCGGCTGGCTTCCGGCCCTCCGGATAGGCGTCCTTTCCTTCCGCCCGCGCAAACACCAGGTATTTGCCATCCGGACTCCAGGTGGCATTGGTCTGCACGTAGCGGGGGTCGTCGGCGCCCGGAAGGGATTGGCGGCGCCCGGTAGTCCGGTCGTACACCGTCAGGACCCCGCGGGTCGCATAGAACACCTGGAGAAAGCGGTAGTCTTTGAAGTTGGCCACGTAGTAATTGCGGCTCAGGTCCTGCTCCACACCCACCGTGGTCGCGACGTAGCGCCCGTCCGGCGAGATGGCGGACATAAAGCCGACCCGCATCGGGCCGGAAGGCTGGTCCCGAAAGGATTTCCAGGTAATGACGTCTTCGTTTCGTATGGACATCTGCGGTTGCACGGTGCTGATGGCATACAGGCCTTTGTCGTTCTGCGGCCCATCGAGGTCCATTCCCATGGTTTTGCCGTCGGCGGAGAAGGAATGGCAATTGGCGCAGGTGTGCATGCCCTCGAGCACCAGCCTGCCGCGCGGTTCGGCGATATCGCGCAGCCGCCAACCGATCAGCGGTATGGCCGCCGCTGCCAGCGGTTTGATGACTCCCTTTTCCAGTTCCGAAGGCATCAGCGGCACGTCGCGGTAGAAGATGGGTGCGCCGACGGGATCCTTCGATGTCTGAATAGTGACCGAGCCGCGTGAAACGGCGTTGCGGAGTTTCCTTCCGCGGAAGCCGGAAATGGTCACCCTCGCCGGATGCTCCACCGAGTGCTTCTTGATCTCGCTCCAGACCGCGGATTCCGGAATCCAGGTCCGCGCCGCGGCCTGCTGCGGCGTCAGCCGGGGTGGTTCGTTGCTGCTCGACACGCAACGCGGATCGATCTCGCCGATGCGCAGCCGCTCGCCCGGGGACTGGACGCGGATGGCGGGCGAGCCGTCGGCGAACGTCACTTCGATCAGCCACGCCCGCGCATTTTCGGCGGCATCGCGCCAGAGAAAAGTGGGCGCGGCGATCTCGGGCGGGAACACGGCGCCTTCCTCGGGGTAGTCGACCGCGACCCGGGAGAGGAGCGCCGCGTCCGGACCGGCGGCCCAGGCGAGACCGGCGCTGAAGATGACGGCTGCGACTCGCTTCATCGACGCTATTGATGGTAGCAAATAGGAGATGATCGAAACTCTCAAACCTTGAGCTGCAATGATGTTATGATTCTGCCGTATGGCTGAAATGCAATGGAACCGCCGCCAGTTGCTCGCTACCGCGGGCCTGGCGCTCTCCGCCCGTATGTCCACCGCCGCTGACAACCCCGTTGCGCGCTGTCTGGTGTACGACTACCAGGGTCAACCGCTGCCCGCCGAGGCCATGCGGCGTTTCCACCTGTGCGACCTACGCATGCGCCCGTTCACGCTGGAGCCGAAAATCGCGGCCGGCGAAATCCAGTTCACCGCTCCGGCCGGCCGGCCCTTCCGCATCGCCTTGCCCTTGACGGTGCCGGGCTTCGGCGAGGTTTTTGTCTATGCCGACGACCGCGGCGCCGGCTACACGCCGGCTTCGCTGGCCAAAGCCGGGCCGCTGGTGCTCAATCACGCCTTTGCGGTGGACCGTATGGCGAACGTTCGTAAACTGGCGGCCGAGTGCGCCAAACTCAACATAACCCTCTCACCGGAACTCCAGCGCCACATCGACGCCGCCGAGGCTGCCCTCAAGCGCGCCGACGCCGCCCGGTCCGACCGCACCGTCCTGGTCCGCCACTCCATGGACTCCTTGCGCGAGTCGCTCTGGGCTGGCGATATGCTGGTTTTCGCCCGCGCGCAACAACGCATCGCCCGCCAGGGCGCGCGCCCCGGCTTTCTGTTCGGCTGCAATGGCTTCGGTATGGATTCCGCCGCTTTCCGCCAGAACTTTCAGGCACTGTTCAACTACACCACCCTGCCGATCTATCGCGGCCTGGTCGAGCACGAGAAAGGTCACCCCGACTACTCGCACTTGGAAAGTCTGCTCGACGCGCTTAAAGGCACCACCATTCTGCCCAAAATCCATCCCTTGATTTGGCTAAACGACGACATTACGCCGGCATGGCTGAAAAACCTTTCCTACGACGAAACCAAACAGTTGTGCCTATCGCGCGTGCGGGAAAGCGTCGGCCGCCTGCGCCATCGAGCGCACATCTGGGACGTGGTGAACGAAGCTCACGTGCAGCCCGAAAAAGGGGGCGTCATGAAAGGCTTCACGCGCGAGCAGAACGTGGACCTCACGGTTCAGGCGCTGCGCGCTGCCCGCGATATGGACCAAACCTGCTTCCGGATTATCAACGTGACCGGCACCTGGGCGGATTACTACATGAGCGACAAGCCGCTCGTTGGGCAGCAGAGCCCCTACGATTACTACAAAATGCTTTTCGATGCCAAAGCCGACTTCGAAACCATAGGGCTGCAGTATTATCACTCCGGCCGCTGTCTGGTGGAATGCGAACGCGACATCGAGAGCTTCCAGGACCTTGGCAAGCCGATCCACATTACCGAACTGGGCTTCCCCTCGTCCATTCAGATGGAACCGAATATGCACACTGGAGCCGGCGGCGCCTACTGGGGCGGCGGGCCCGGTGGCGCCCACATGCTCTGGCACGGGGATGAGTTCACCGAAAGCACCCAGGCCGAGTGGGCCGAGCAGTTCTATACGGTGGCCTACAGCAAGCCCTGGGTGACCGCGATTTCCTGGTGGGACATGGCCGATGGGAGCGGGGGCAGCGCCATCAGCTACGGCGCCTTGGTCAGGGCGGACGGCACTCCCAAGGAAAGCTACAAGCGCCTCCAGGCCCTCTTCGCCAAGTGGCGTCAAGCTTAGATTAGGGTAAATACCAGTTTGCGGCCGGTGATCCCACCAAAAGCCCCGCCCGATCCGTAAAACAGCGAGGAGACGGAGATCCGGGAAGGCTACGCGCTTCATCCACGGCATTGATCATATCAGATGGCAGGTAATCGGGTCTTTTAGGGTCTTTCAGGGTTGACTTCGGCCATGAAATGAGGTAATTTCGGTCGGAGGTAGATTTTGCGACAGCAACGTCGATATTATCTCCGCCGCGGCGGCGGCGCACACGCCCGCCGGGGAGCTTCAGCGAAGATTGTTAACCGTTACTCCTCAATTGTTTTAACCGTTACTGCTGAGCATCTGAATGAAAAATAAGGATTTATGATAAATCGACCATAACCTCATGTTAACGGCTTATACCTATGCGCCACGATCTAACCCCGGTAGCATATCCCTGAGCTAGTGGGTGGGTCGCCAGATGTATAAGGAACCCGGCGTGAAACTTTGCGAGCCGTTCGCTGTCTCACGAGGCTCAATTCCCCCTTGGAGGTAGATTTTGCGACAACTACGTTTATTAATTAGCGCTCTCGTTCTGCTTACAACGTTTGCGTTTGCTCAAAGCGACCGCGGAACCATTACCGGTACGGTAGTGGATTCCAGCAGTGCGGTCGTTCCTGGAGCCAAAGTGGTCCTGACCAACAGCGGAACCGGCATCCGGCAAGAGACCACTACAACCCCCACAGGCAACTACGCGATCGCGTCGCTGCCGGTGGGCCGGTACACGCTTTCGGTGGAGCAGCCCGGCTTCGCCCGGTACGAACAATCCGACATCCTGGTGCAGGTTGCGGAGACGGCGCGTGTCGACGTGACCTTGCAGGTAGGCCAAGCTACGCAGTCGGTGGAGGTGTCCGCCGACGCCAGCATGCTGAAGACGGAATCGGCCGAGCAATCCAGTTCGATAGGCGGCGACACCATCAACACCCTGCCGATGAACTACGGGATCGGCGCGGGAGCGCTCCGGAATCCGCTCGCGTTCGTCAATTTGACGCCGGGCTCGATGATGACCGGTTGGAACACCATCAACGTCAACGGACTTCCGGGGGACTCGTTCCGCATCCTGTTCGAAGGCCAGGAATCCAACAACGGCCTCGATGGGCGCGCTTCCGACGAAGTGCAGCCCTCGGTGGAGGCCGTCCAGCAGTTCACTTTGCAGACCTCCAATTTCGCGGCCGAGTTCGGGCAGGTGGCCGGCGGATTGTTCAACTTCACGGCCCGCAGTGGAACCAACCAGATTCACGGCGGCGCCTATGTCTATGCCACCAACGAAGACCTGAACGCGGGCATTCCGTACACCAACGACGGGCAAGGGCACCACGCTCGCCCCTTTGAAAGGCGCCTCGATGGCGGCGTCTCTTTCGGCGGACCCGTGTACATCCCGAAGGTCTACAACGGCAAGAACCGGACCTTCTTCTTCTTCAACTACGAAAAGTATCGCGACCACAGCCAGACCAACCTCGGCGTGGGAACCGTACCCACTGACGCGATGCGGGCTGGGAATTTCAGCAGCATTCTGACAAACCGCAACCTGGGTACCGATTTCGCCGGACGGGCGATTCTGGAAAACACGATTTACGATCCGGCGACCACGGTTACCGACAGCAGCGGCCGCTACGTGCTCCAGCCCTTCCCCGGAAACGCCATACCGCAAACTCGAATCGACCCCGTGACGTTGAAGATACTGAAGTACATTCCTGAACCCACCGTCGCCGGCGCCATTGCCAATAACTATGCCCTGGTGACGCCCTTCCACAAGGTTCAGGATCTGCCGTCCGTGAAGATCGACGAGAACCTGACTTCCGCGGCCCGGCTCAGCTTCTACTACGCCAAGGAAATCACCGACAAAGACGTGGGGCAGGACGGCTTTCCGGACCCCATCTCGATCCGCCGCGCGATACACATTCTAGGCACTAATGCGCGCCTCAATTTCGACGATACCCTGTCCCCGCACCTTCTGCTGCATATGGGCGCGGGCGTGCAGCGGTACGTGAACCCCGACTCTTCACCGGCCGTGAACACGAGCTTCGATGAAGCCGGACTGCTCGGCATCGTGGGCGCGCCCGGCACCGGATTCCCCCGCCTTTCCGGTGTGGGCAACAACACCTGGGGCGGCCTGTCGCAATCGCCCTCCGCCACCTCGACGAGTTTCGGCCCGGCGAACCGCGGAGCCTATTACGACACCAAGCCCACGGCCCTCGCGCAGTTGACCTGGGTCCACGGCAATCACACCTTCAAGACCGGCGGCGAGTGGAAGATCGACTCGTTCACCAACTACTCGGCTACCGGCTTGAGCCCCGCGGTTGGGTTCAGCACCGCGCAGACGGCGCAACCGCTGTACGGCGGCGTCATTCCCGGTGGAACCACTATTGGCAATGCCTTCGCCAGCCTCCTGCTGGGCCAGTACAACAGCGCCAGCCTCGGCAACGTGTCGGCGCCGCAGTATCGCAAGTCGGGATGGGCGTTGTTCCTGCAGGACACCTGGAAGGTCACGCGCAAGCTCACCCTCGATTACGGATTGCGGTGGGATCTGCAGAAGCCGATGCGGGAGGTGGACCACCGTACCAGCGGGTTCGACCGCGCCGTGGTCAATCCAGCCGCCAACGGCATTTTGGGCGGCGTCATCTATGAAGGGAACGGCCCCGGCCGCTGCAACTGCAACCTGGTCAACACCTATCCCTACGCCGTTGGCCCGCGCCTCGGCATGGCGTATCAACTGAACGCCAAAACGGTGATCCGGGCCGGGTGGGGCATTGTTTACAACTTCTCCAACTACTTCGCCTACATCGGCGGCGGCAACAGTCAGGGCATGGGCTTCAATACGATCAGCTACCCATCCCCCGGCAATGGCCTCCCGGCGGGGAAACTATCTAACGGGTTCGTGTACACCCAGAGCGCTCTTTATGGCGCGTCGTACGACCCCGGCCTGCTGGTGAGCACCACCGGCACGAACTCCGCGCCGTCGGTCATCGATCCCAACGGCGGGCGGCCGCCCAGGGTGGACCAGTGGAACATCTCCGTGCAAAGGGAACTCGCCCGGAATCTGGTGGCCGAAGGCGCCTACGTGGGCAACCGCGGCGCGTGGCTCCTCGCCAACAACCTGGTGGCTTACAACACGGTTAACCCCGCTACGCTGACGGCCATGGGGCTCGACATCACCAACCCGACGGTCCGCAACCTTCTGACGTCGTCGATCACGTCGGCAACGGCGGTGGCTGCCGGGTTCAAGTTGCCGTATGCCAACTTCCCGGCCACGGGCACGGTGATCCAGAGCCTGCGTCCGTTCCCGCAGTATGGGAACATCGGCACTATCTGGGCGCCCCTGGGCAACACTTGGTATGACTCGTTTCAGGCGAAGATCACCAAGCGCTATTCGCACGGCCTTGACTTCGCCGCGTCCTACGCGTTCTCCAAGAACATGGATGACTTTTCGGCCAACGGGAACGTCTACAACCGCAGCAGCTTCAAGGGCCTTACATCCTATTCGCAGCCGCAGATCCTGACCATCAACAGCAACTACCGGCTGCCGGCATTCGGATTCATGCGCAATAACAGGGTCGCCCGAAAGGTGCTGGCCGATTGGACCATTGGCGCGGTGCTGCAATACGCCAGCGGCAATTTGATCGCGGCCCCCAGCTCGAACAACGCTCTGGGAACTTATCTGCCTGGCCAGTCCAGCCGGATGTTCCGCGTGCCGGGGCAACCGCTGTTCCTGAACAATCCGAACTGCGGCTGCTACGACCCAACCAAGCAGACCATTCTGAACCCGGCGGCATGGACCGACGAGGCGCCCGGCGTCTGGGGAAACGCGGCTGTCTACTACAACGATTTCCGCGGACAGAGGAGGCCCTCGGAGTCGATAAGCTTCGGGAAGGCCTTCCCCATCCGGGAGCGGGTGACCATCCGGATCCGCGGAGAGTTCTTCAACATCTTCAACCGGAATGAATCGCTGCCGCTGCCCCAAACCTCGGGGCCGGGGATTGCGCCGGCGACTTACTCCAACGGTTTGCTGACCGGCGGCTTCGGGTTTGTCAACTACACGGCGATTACCACTAACAATCAGAACAACGCCTACCCCACTCCGCGCTCGGGGCAGGTAGTGCTGCGCTTCGAGTTCTGACAGGATTCAGGTCGGGTCCGGCTGGTTCTTGTTTGGGACCGGCCGGACCCGGCCAAGCTGCCGGGGCTATTTCGCTTGCAGCAGCGAGATGCCGTTCTCATTGTTCTTTCGGGTTAACGGTGGTCCTGTGTACTTGATTATCGTCAGTTCGGCCAGGTAGAGTACCCGGCAGCCTTTTTCCAGGTGGCCTCCAAAGCCCCCCTGTCCATTGTGTGAAAGCGCGATATGGATGTGCGGTTCTCCGTCGGCAATAATCCCCGAGGCGGCCAGAATCTCGAAAGGCCCCTTGACCGTCTTGTATACATTCTTCGCTTTCATTGCGGTCGTCCCCACATAGTGGTAGGTGCACTCTTGTACCGAGCCCGCGGAAACCAGAACCTCGCCGTCCTGAATATTCTTCTGCTTGATGATGTCGAGGACGGATTCGAGTAGAAGATCGTCTCGGTCCAGCAGGACGCGATAGACTTCCTGCACCTGCGCGCCTCCGAATACGCGTGGCTCTGGTGGCTTGACGTCGGCGGCGCGGCTGGACACTACCGTCAGGAGAGCCGCCATGACTGTGGCGGCATAGGTGGAGTAGGTTTGTTTCATAGCTTAGAATCTCCCTCGCTGCTCGACCTGAGAGCCGAGGTTAGTGAATGGATACCGCTTGGCCAGTTGCGCGGCATCGAATTCGATGCCGAGTCCCGGCTTGTCCGGCAGCGTAAGATAGCCGTCCTTTTGCACCGGATAAGTCCCGTTGGTCGCCTCCTGGAACAACTTGTCGTCAGCGCCTTCCCATTCATGGATCAGGAAATTGCGGCAGACCGACATCGATTGGAGCGACGCCACGTGCGCCACCGGGCCGTAGCACATGTGCGGCGCCACCTCGACACCATAGCACTCCGCCAGGGCGGCGATCTTGCGAATCTCGGTGATGCCGCCGCACTTCACCACGTCCGGCTGGATGATGGCCGCACCCTTGCCTTCCAGCAAGGGCCGGAAATCGTAGCGCGAAAGAATTCCTTCACCCGTGGCGATGGGCACAGCGCTTTTCGCGGCCAGTTCGCCGAACGCCGATGGCGGGTTCTCGCGCGGCAGCGGTTCCTCCATAAAGAACGGGTGGTAGGGCTCCAGAGCGTGTGCCATGCGGATAGCCGTGCGGGTAGTCAGCGACTCGGAGCATTCCAGCCCGATATCCAGCTTGTCCCCGACCGCTTTGCGCATGGCCGATAGAATCGCCACGATGATCGCGATCCGCTCGCTCTCCGTGCTCCTGTTCGGGACGCTGAACTTCACGGCGGTCCAGCCGTTCTTCACGGTCTCCACCGCTCGCTCTGCAAAAGCATCGGGATTGGCGGACTGCACGACAGCGTCCCAGTGGGTGTGATAATTGCGGAACCGGGGGTGAATCGACCCGCCCAGCAGCCGCCATACCGGTACGCCCAGACGCTTGCCCTCGATATCCCAAAACGCGATTTCGAGCGCCGAAAGCGCCGTCCGCGGAATGATTCCGCTGCTCCAGCGGGTAAGCCGGTACGCGATCCGCTCCCACTGCTTTTCGGGGCCCGCCGGATCCATGCCGATGACGTACGGTTCCAACCACCGCAGCGCCGCCTCCACCACGTCCACGCGCCCGTGGCAGGTGCCCTCGCCGAGGCCGATGATGCCCCCGTCGGTGTGCACCTCGACGAAGAGCAGGTCGCGCCACCGTATACTGGAGCGGTAATAGGCCAGCTTGGTGATCTTCAGTTGTCCCGCGCGCTGCGGCGCGGCTGAGGTCTGAGGCAGTGCGGCCGCCGCCGCCAGCGGCAGGCCCCCAAGTAGTGTTCTTCTGTCAATTTGGCTCATCGATCTTCCATCCTATGGCGTAATCTAGCACAGAAGCCGTGGCGTTCCGCTTACCCTGTCCCGAGCGCCAGAAATGCGGCGCGCAGACGCGGATGGCGCTGCATCAGTCGAAGGTAGCGCGCTTCACTGGCGCTCTGTTTGGCGCGGAGAATCTTCGCCGCGGCGGTTTTCTCTTCCGCGGTCCAACGCGCCAGGTCTGGGATCAGGCTCAGAACCAGCGCCAGGCCGCTGGATGAGTCCATATCCAGGGCGCCGGCCACGCGCGCTCGCTCGACGGCCAGCCCAAGGTTGCGCACGCGGAAGTTGTCCCAGGCGCCCTGCTCGGACGAAGGGTCTTCGAAAAGGATGTAACCGTCGGCCAGCTTCTCCAGTGTCCGCTTGGAGCTCCGGTAGCCCGGCGTTTGCCGCATGTTGCGTTCCTCCCGTTCCATCAGCTCCGCCACCTTCGGATCGACCGGACGGAACCCCAGCTTGCGGTAGAACCAGAACGCCCCGGAATCCACGGCTTCGGGATTCTCAAGGCCGATCTGGTAGGGATCTACCGAGAAGCAGGTCACCCCCAGAACCTGGCGGAACAGGCGCAGGAGCCGCGCATACAGCCACGCGGATTCGCCCTCGCGAAATGTGTAGTAGAGGTTGAAGCCGACCTCGGCGCGCTCGAACAGCGAGAGCAGCTCCACGTAGCCGGCCGGCACGCCGTTCTTGAAGAAGAGCCCGCCATGGTAAGCGCGCAGCGGCAAGCGCCATGCGGGCGGCACGCCGAAGAAGAAGATCTCGACGCCACGGCCCGCGTCGGCGTGAAACACTCCGCCCTCGTCGGGGTGACTGAAGCCGTAGAGCTCACGGTACCGCATGGCGGAGGTGTCGAGAATCAGATCCAGGATCTTGCGCGCCTCCGGCCGGGAGAGACGTCGCACGGGAACGGGCGGTGCTTCCAGTTCGCGCGCCAGCGAAACGTCGCTGCGCCGCAGCAGCGGTTCCTGGTGGCAGTACAGCTTTCGTCCAGGCAGCCGCAGGCTCGATCGCGACGTGCGCGTGTCGCCCACGTGCCAGGTGAGCGGCAGGTCGAGCGTGTCGAACAATTCCGGCGAAGCGGCCAGGCGCTCCAACAGCCACGCCAGGTCGCTCGTGCCCCGAGGCCGCGCCGCCGAGATCCACTGGCGGTAGGGAACGTGGGCTTCCACCGGCCAATCCTCTCCCAGCAGCGGCAGCAAGCGGCGGAGTACCGGGCCGAGCCGGTCGATGCCATCGTAACGGTCCCAGGCGATTTCCAGGTTTCGTGGATGGCGGGCCGCAAGACGCCGCGCCACTTCGCAACTGAACACCGCCGAGAGCGACGTGCCCGCGATGCCCGATATCTCCGGCTCCTCGAAGGCGGAAAGGTCCGCGCCCGCGGCTTCGAGTTCCGCAACGCGGCCAGCGAACGAGAAGAGAATCGCGTCCGCCAGTCGCGCCACCTGCGCATTGCGCGGATAGGCGCGCAAGAACAGCACGGTCTCGTGCAGGCGGATCAGGCTGCCCGCGTCGAGGAACCTCCGCCCGGCTGCCGTGGCCAGCAGCCGTTCCAGTCGGCCGTCGCCGGGCGGGCCGAAGCGGCTCTTCCATTTCTCCAGTTGGTCCAGCAAGGGTGGGGGCATTGTCTTACCTCATCAACTCGGCTGCGATGGCGGCCTGACCCAGGGCGATGCCGCCGTCGTTGGGCGGCACTTTCGCGTGCAGAAAGACCTCGAACCCGGCGCCGCGCAGGCCGGCCACGGCGAGGCCCAGCAGCCGCATGTTTTGGAACGTGCCGCCGCTCAGGCAGACCCGGGTCAGCTTGGTTTCGCTGCGGATGCGCCGGCAGGTTTCAATGATGGCCTCGGCCAAGGTGTTGTGGAATTTGGCCGAGATGGAGGGCTTCGGCGCGCCTTCCTCGGCCTCACGCGCGAGGCGCGCGATCATGGGGCGGAAATCGATCTGCCAGAGCGGGCCGGCCTCGATCTCGAACGGGTAACGTGCGGTGTTGCCGACCTCGGCGATCATCTCCAGCTCGATGGCCGCCTGAGCCTCGAAGTTGACGGCCGTGCGCAGGCCGATGATGGCCGCCACGGCGTCGAACAAGCGCCCGCAGGAGGACGTCGGGACGGTGTTCACGCCCGATTCGATCATGCGCCGCACTAGGCGGACATGATTCTCCGGGATGCCTTCGAAGTGCGCGTCGATCAGGTAGCCCAGCGCCGCGCGCCAAGGTTGGCGCACTGCTGCGTCGCCGCCGGCCAGCGGGATGTAGCGCAAGTGGCCGCGCCGCTCGAAGCCGGAATAGCGGGCCACCAGAAACTCGCCGCCCCAGATGGCGCCATCGGCGCCGTATCCGGTGCCGTCGAACGCCACTCCGATGACTTCGCCGCCGAGGCCATTCTCGGCCATGCAGGCGGCGATATGGGCATGATGGTGCTGCACGCCGAATTTCGGCAACCCAACCATCCCCAGCGCGTACTTCGTGCTGAGATAGTCCGGATGGAGGTCGTAGGCCACGGCGCGCGGCTCCACCCTAAAGAGTTTCTTTAGATTGGCGAGCGTTTCCTCAAAGAAGACAAGGGTTTCGTAGTTCTCGAGACCGCCGATATGCTGGCTCAGGATGGCATGCTGCCCCTTGGTGAGGCAGAAGGTGTTCTTCAGCTCGGCGCCGCAGGCCAGCAACTCGGGGACGCGGCGTCCCAGGTCCAGGGTTTGGGGCGCAAAGCCGCGCGACCTGCGCATGACGCGCTCAGTGCCTTCGAAGGTGCGCACCACCGAGTCGTCCGTGCGCATGTAGATGTCGCGGTCGTGCGTGAGGAACCAGTCGGCCACGCCCGCGAGCCGCTCCCGGGCTTCCGCGTTCGACACCACGATGGGTTCCTCACTGAGGTTGCCGCTGGTCATGACCAGAAGGGAATAGGGCGCGCCGGTGAAGAGCAGGTGATGCAGCGGCGTATAGGGCAGCATGACGCCCAGGGTCGGATTGCCGGGAGCGATTGCGTGGGGCAAATCCGCGGCCTGCCCATAGAGAATCACAATTGGACGGCGCGGGCCGATCAGTGCGCGGCGATCGGCGTCCGAGACCTCGCAGATGGCTTCCACCGCCGCCAGGTCGCGCGCCATCAATGCGAATGGCTTGTCGCTGCGCCGCTTGCGCTCGCGCAGACGGCCAACGGCCGCGGGATTCCGGGCATCGCAGGCCAGGTGGAATCCGCCCAGACCCTTAATGGCCAGGATCTCGCCCTCGGCGAGCCGGCGGCGCGCCTCCTCGATGCCCGCGGAAAGCGCCGGTCCACACTCGGAGCAGGCGTTGGGCTGGGCATGAAAGCGCCGGTCGCGCGGGTCGTCGTACTCCGCCTGGCAGGCCGCGCACATGTGGAAGGCCGCCATGGTGGTGTTGGGACGATCGTAGGGGATATCGCGGATGATGGTGTAGCGCGGGCCGCAGTTGGTGCAATTGGTGAACGCGTAGCCGAACCGGCGGTTGGCGGCCGTGGTGAAATCGCGGAAGCAATCGTCGCAGGTGGCCACGTCGGGTGAAACCAGCGCGAACTCGCCGGTTTCGGCAACGCTCTCGCGGATCGTGAAGGCGGCGTCGCCCGCGGCCTCCAGTTCCAGGATTTCCATTTCCTGAATCCAGGCGAGCGGCGGCGGATCTTCTCGCAGGGCTTTGACGAAAGCGTCCAAAACGGCCGGATCGCCTTCCACTTCGGCAACCAGGCCGGCCGAAGAGTTCAAAACGTAGCCCGCCAGGTTGAGTTCGAGCGCGAGGTTGTGAACGAACGGCCGGAACCCGACTCCCTGAACGATGCCGCGCAAGCGAATGCGAATACGGCGCCTTTCTGAGCCGCGACCGTCAGAGAGCGGTGGCCGACAAGTCACAGGCGCACATCGGACGGCAGATCCACGTCCATGAACTCCGCGCGCCGGAACCGCTCCTTAAGCTGAAACGGCACGGTGCAATCGAAGATGGTCTTGCAGGTGGTCCCGTCCGGCTGGCGCGACGGATCGAGGGCGGCGCCGCGCACGCCGGGGATGAAGACCGTGTCCACGTCGCCCTGGTAGCGAACGGTCATGGCCCAGAGCACGTCGTTGCTGTCGAAGATGTTCACGTCCTCATCCACCAGGATGACATGCTTCAGATCCGGAAAGGCCGCGAACGCGGTCAGCGCGGCCTGCCGCTGGCGGCCTTCGTCGGCCGGCGAGCGCTTGCCGATTTGCAGAATCGCGAGGAATTTTCCACCTCCGGAAGAATGTGAGTAGACGCCGCGCAGGAGGCCCGGCATGCTGCTCTCGACGGCGCGCAGGATGCTGACCTCGGTGGGAATGCCGACCAGGTTGGTGTGCTCCTCGGAGGGGCCAACGATGGTCTGGAGGATGGGCGAGCGGCGATGCGTCACGGCGGTCACCCGGACTACGGGCAGCTCGGGCTGGGCCGCGCCCATCGAGCCGGCGAACTCCGGCATGGAGTACCCCGTCAGCGTTTGGGAATCCTCGCGGATGCGGACGCCGGGCAGGATTTCGCCTTCGATCACGATCTCGGCGCGGGCGATGGCCTGCGCCGCCACGGATACGCAATCCACCAACTCGACGGGCCTGTGGCGCAGCCCGCCGGCGACCGTCAGCTCGTCGAAGCCCAGCGGCACGGTGGGCGACTCGAAGCAGGAGGCCAGGTAGATGGCGGGGTCCAGCCCGATGCTGATCGAAACCGGAAGGGGCCGGCCCAGGCGCTCGGCCTTGGCGCGGAACTGGTCGATGTGGCGGCCGGGAACGAAGTAGATGCTGAGGGTGTCCGGGCCTTGCATGCACAGCCGGTGGATGGTGACGTCGGAGGCGCCGGTTTCGGGATCGCGCGCGCGGACCAGCCCCATGGTGATGTACGGCCCGGCGTCGCGCAGGGTGTGGGTGGGGGCGGGAATCAGCCGGCGCAGGTCGAAGGGCGGACGGATGACTACCTCCTGGCAAGGGGCGGTCGCCACTGTCACCGGTGCGCAGGTGTGATTCAGCGCGTCGAGCAGGTCGAACGGGAGCCGCTCGATGGTGCTGCCCATGAGCAGCGCGGTGCGCTCGCGGCTGGCCAGGATTCCAACGACCACCGGAATGGCGAAGCCGGTGACGTTTTCGAAGAGCAGGGCGGGGCCGGCGCCGGAGCGCCTGTAGACGGCGGCGAGTTCCGCGTGGGCATCGACGGGCTGCCGCGTGGTGGCGAGCTGGCCGGGGATGGAGGCGAGGAACTCCAGCGCGGAGCGGAGATCGATAATGCTACCAGTATCCATTGGTGAAGATGGGTTTCTTGCAGGCGCGGCAGAACTCGGCCCCTTTGACGTCGAGCCGCTCGACGGCGTGGCTGGACGTCATTACGCAGCGCCAGTCGGCGCAGTGCCGAAGACCGAAGGTGTGGCCGAGTTCGTGGGTCGCCTCCTTGAGCAGGCGCTCGCGCAGCAAGTCCTGCCGCGGCGGCAGGCCGTAGAATTCCTCTTTCAAGCGCGCGGTGGATACCACGGCGCAATTGCCGTCGAGCTGCGCCTCGCCGAAAACGAAAGTCAAAACGGGCACGTAAAGGTCGGACGCCGTAACACCCAACACGCGCGCGTCGGGATCCACGGCGCGTTCCAGGCGCTGGATGATGGCGGTGGAGTAATACTGCTGCCGGCCGGCGTCCAGCGCGAAAGAAAGATCGAAGGTCTCGGGGCGAATCTGGCACGGGGTGCGGAAGGTGCGGGCCAGCGCCGCGGCGAGATACTCGAGCAGATCCAGTCCCGGTTCCGCGCCGGGCCTGGAAGGCGCTCCGAGCGGGATGAGATGGATGGGTTTCACCGCAAACCGTAACGGCGCAGCTTGTTGTAGAGAGTGGTGCGGTCGATATCGAGGACGCGCGCCGCCCGCGAGAGATTGTGCTGGGTTTCGCGGAGGATGCGCTCGATGTGCGCCCGCTCGACATCGTCCAGGGTCTTGCCGCCCTTGGGCTCATCCACCTGGAACTGAAAGGAGAAGTCGGCCGGGCGGATTTCCGAACCGCGGCCCACCACCAGCGCCCGTTCGACGGCGTTCTCCAGCTCGCGAACGTTGCCGGGCCAGTCGTGGCGCATCAGCACCTCGAGCGCTTCCGCGGAGAGCTGCGGCATGGCGCGGCTGGTGGCCATGCAGAACTTGTTGAGGAAATGGTTGACCAGCAGCGGGATGTCGTCGCGGCGCTCGCGCAGGGGCGGCAGGTCGATGCAAAAGACGTGCAGCCGGTAATACAGGTCGGGGCGGAAGGCGCCGTCTTTGACGAGCGTCTCGAGGTTCTTGTTGGTGGCGGCGATGCAGCGGAAATCCACTTTGATTTGCTGGTTGCCGCCCACCCGCACGATCTCCTTTTCCTGAAGCACGCGCAGCAGGTCGGTTTGCGTCTTGAGACTGATGTCGCTGATCTCGTCGAGGAAGACGCTGCCGCCATCGGCGATTTCGAACTTGCCTTTCTTGCGGTACTGGGCGCCGGTGAACGCGCCCTTTTCGTGTCCGAACAGCTCGCTTTCGAGCAGGGTCTCGGTGAGCGCGCCGCAGTGGATGGTGACCATGGGCATGTAGCGCCGCGGACCAGCGGCGTGGATGGCGCGGGCCACCACTTCCTTGCCGGTGCCGCTTTCGCCGGTGATGAGCACGGTGGCTTCGGTGGGGGCGACCATCTCGATCAGCTCCGTCACCTTCTTCATGGCCGCGCTTTTGCCGATCAGTTCCGTGCTCGGGAAAACCTCCTTTAGGTCCTCGCGCAGGCGCACCACTTCGCGGCGGGCGCGCTTGTGCTCGAGGGCGTTGGCCACCAGGTGGGAGAGCTCGTCCGGGTCCACCGGCTTGGTAATGTAGTCATACGCGCCGTGCTTGAGAGCCTGCACGGCGGTCTCGACGGAGGCGTAGCCGGTCATGATGATGACGGTCAGCTCCGGATCGGCCTCGTGCAGGCGGCTCTGGAGCTCCATGCCGTCCATGCCGGGCATCTTGATATCGATCAGCGCGATATCGAACTCCATCTGCTGGATGAGCTCGAGCGCTTCGCGCGCGCTGCCGGCCGGTCTGGCGGTGTAGCCTTCGCTGGTGAACCACTTGTCGAGCGAATCGCGCACCACCAGTTCGTCATCGACGATCAGGATCTTTCCCCTGGTCTTTGTTGCCGTTGGAACATCTACCGCGGTTGCCATTGGTTCCTCCCCGTGGACCCCGTTCAGTTTGTCTGGTTCCATCGCTAGCTCACCCCTTGGCAGGCGGAACCGCCTGCCCCACCTGCCGTCGCCGGCAGCGTCACCGTAAACTCCGCCCCTTCACCCGGCGTGGAGCGGACCGCGATCTCGCCCGCGTGCTGCTCCACGATACTATGCGCCACGGCCAGCCCCAGCCCGGTCCGGTTCTGGTCCTCTTTGGTGGTGAAGAACGGATCGAAGATGCGCGGCATCGCGTCGGCGGGGATGCCGCCTCCCGTGTCCTTGACCCGCAGTGCGCAGTGCTCCGCGCCGGGTTCGAGCTGGGTGGCGACTTCCAGCACGCCCCCCTCGGGCATGGCTTCCGATGCGTTGACCATCAGCACCAGGCACACCTGCTGTATCTGGTTGGCGTCGCACTGGACCGGCGGAAGGCCGGGCGCGAGGTCTTCCTTCAGCTCGATGCTTTGCAGGTCCAGCTTGTGCTTCACCAGCGAAATGGCGCGCTCGACGATGGTGTTGAGATCGTTAGGTTCGCGATTGCTGGGCGCCTGGCGGGAGAAGGTGAGCAGGTTTCTCACCAGGTCGCCGCAGCGCTTGCTCTCGCGCTCGATGGTGCGGAGCTGTTCGGCCAGCTCGTCGCGCTCCGGAAACTCGTGCTTCAGCAGCCCGCGCAGCACCAGGTGGGCGTAAGTCAGGATGCCGAACAGCGGATTGTTGATCTCGTGCGCCACGGTGGCGGCCAGCTTGCCGATGGAGGCCATCTTTTCGGATCGCAACAGCGTCTTGTGCACGCGCTCGAGCTCGGCGGTCTTGCGGCGCACCTCTTCTTCGATTTTGGCCTGAACGCCCGCCACCTCGACGGTCATACGGTTGAACGAGCGCGCCAGGTCGCCCAGCTCATCGTCCGATCCCGCGGGCAGGCGATACTCGAGGTCTCCGCCGGCCACGCGATGGGTGCCGTCGATCAACACCTTGACGGGCCGGTACACCACCACCCAGATGAACGCCACCGCCGCCAGCGAACCGAACACCACCGCGCCTACCAGGAACCAGGCCAGCGTGGCCTGGTGCTGGGCGATCTGGGCGTCCACGGTGGCGAGCGAAAGATCGGCGTCGATCACACCCAGCACGAGCTGGCCCGCGGGGTGGACGTGGCAGGCGGCGTCCGAACAGGCGGGCGAGTTGTCGATGGGGCGAATCACGGCCAGCAGGTGAGTGCCCTGCTTATCCCANNAGCGGCGCCGATTGCGCATGGCAACCGTAGCAGGCCTCGGCGGTCTTGTTCACCACGGTATCGACTTCGCGCGCGTCGGTGGAGAGGGTGATGCGGCCCTCCTTATTGAAGATGCGAATACGCTGGATGCCGGGCTGGCTGCCCAGCTCCTGGATGACGTTGTAAAGCGCCTGGCGGTCGTTGTGCAGCATTTCGTAGCGCGTGCTACGCAGGATCACGTCGGTGATGCGGTCGGCCGACTGTTCCACAAGATCCTGCGAGTGAACGCGCTCGGCACGCAGGTTGATGAAGCCGAACAAGGCAAAGAAGGCCGCCGTGCTCGCCGTTACCGAGATAGCCAGCTTGGCGGCCAGTCCCAGCCGGATTATCTTGCCGAGGCTCATCCCACTGCGACTGAATCCGCCTCCGTTTTTTCCATTTCCGGCGCATGCTCGTGCGGGTGCGCTTCGAAAATGGGGAAGTACTCGGCGATCACGCGGAAAATCGCAAAGCCCGCGCCCACGATCGAAAGCGTCACGGCGACCTCAGTCCACTTGGGAATGTAGTGCGCGCCCGAGCCGGCTTCCATTCCGGTGACGGCCACGTTCAACCGGTTGGCGATGAACCCGAACAGGATCATCACCACGCAGGCATACAGCGCGCCCGGACTCATGCGGACTTTCCGCTGATAGAGGAGCAGGGTGGGCACCACCATCAGGCCAATCTCGAGGGCGAAGAGCCAGGTCTCGGTGCGGTTTCGCAAGAGCAGCCCGAACACGTCCCGGCGGGCCATATCGAGGAAGCGGAGCCACAGGTAGGCGCTCATGAGCACCGCCAGGACGCGCGCCATGCTGGCCAGCAGCGGCAGTTCCAGAGCGCGGCCGAAGGCGCGGCTGCTGTGCCACGATTCGAAAATGGTCATGGAGAGCCCCACCGCGATGGCGGAGATGTAGAACAACAGCGGCAGCAACGGGCTGTACCAGAGCGGATACAGTTTCTCCGGCACGATGAGGTAGAGCGACCCGAGCGAGCTTTGGTGCAGCGTGGAGAGCAGCACGCCGGCAATCATGAGGGGCACGGAAATGTTGTGAATCCATTCCAGCGGCTTGTGCCAGCCGAATTTTTCGAACACCACCGGAATGAACTCCAGGAACAGCACCGTGCTGTAGAGCGTGACGCACCAGGCCACCTCGAACATCACCGAGTGCGGGTTCCACATGATCAGCGGATGCCAAATGCGGTCGGGGCGGCCGAGGTCGTAGAGCAGGGCCACCACCACCAGGCTATAGCCCAGGAACGCCGTCAGGATGGCCGGGCGCAAAATGGGCTTGTAGCGTTCGATATTAAAGATGTGGACGATGGCCACCAGCGTAAAACCGCCGGCCGCCAGGCCCACGCCGCACAGGACGTCGAAGCCGATCCAGAGTCCCCAAGGGAACTTGTCGCTGAGGTTGGTGGCGCCGCCCAGGCCATACATGATGCGGAGGTAAGTGGCGTACAGACCGCTCAACAGGACGACCGCGAAAATGGCGCGCCAAACCGTGATCTTCGGGAGCTTGAGCTTCATTTCCGCCGGCCCTCCTTCCTGGCGACTTCGCCGCGGCGGTTGGTGATCCACCAGATGCCGCCCAGCAGGATGGAACCGGTGGAGACGATGTCGGGCGTCAGGTCGAGCACGCGCCACGTAAGATCGGGCAGGGCTTCTTGCGGCACATTGGTGCGCAGGCCGATCTGCTCGAAGGGGACCGCCGAAAGGAAGAGCACCGAAGTGCCGCCCACCTCTTTCACGCCGTAGATCTTCCCGTAATACTGGCCCGGCTTTTCCGCGATGCGCTGCCGCGCTTCGGCCAGCAGTTGATCGCGGTCGCCATTCTTGGTTGCGCCGGTCGGGCAGACCTCGGCGCAAGCCGTCTGCTTGCCCTGGCTCTGCCGCTCATAGCACATGTCGCACTTCCGCATCTTGGGCAGGCGCTTGTTCCATTCGTAGGTTGGCACCTGGAACGGACACGCCTGAAGGCAATAGCGGCAGCCCATACACTTCTCTGCGTCGTACACCACCGGACCCAGTGAAGTCTTCTGCAAGGCTCCCACTGGACAGACCGAGACGCACGTTGGTTCCGCGCAGTGCATGCACAACCGGCGGCTGTATCGCTCGCCGTGCGTTTCGACAGCGGTGAGCTTGTGGGCTGAGATTCTTTCCTCGGCGGCAATTTTGTCGTCGTATGGAAGACCCCAGCGTTCGGCGCATCCGCCTTCGCATGCCTTGCAACCGATGCAGAGGGTGCTGTCATATAGGATAGCTCTCGACATAAGTAGACCCTCAACTCTTTTTTAGCAGACTTCGGGGTCAATGTGTAGTAAATCTTTACAAGTTTATTACGTGGTGAGGAAGAACTCGCCGGTTATTTCCTTCCAATTGGCATCGGGCAGGGTGGCGAGAAGGTCGTCCTCGGGGCGTCCGCCATCGGCCGCAACCGCACCGGCCAGGGCCGGCTGGCGGGCGTAGAGGCGCTCGACCGCATCCCGCATCCACTCGCGGACTAGGCTTTTGGGGACCAGATTGCGCCCAGTGCTCTCCTCATCCGGCACGTGGACGGTCATGAGCCAGCCTTTGCCATAGGGATCCTGGCGCAGCGTGGCCGGGTTCTTGACCACTTCCGAATTGATCTCCATGACTTCACCTTCGGTGGGTGAAACCATCTCGGTCTTTTCTCCACCGCGATGGAAAGAGAGGACCTTCTGTCCTTGGCGGATCCACTGGCCGGGCTTGGGAAGCTCGACGTTTTCCACCTTGCCCACCAGGGCAGCGGCAAACTCATCGGCGCCCATGCGCACGACGTTCTTGCGCTCCCTCACCAGCCAGGTGTGGCCGGAGTGATAGGAAACGGTAGCCGGGATCAGGAAACCATCCACATAGTCTCCGCCAAGCATGGCCGGGACTGCTTTCGGTGCGAGTGCCGTCGCGGTGTTCACCGCCTTGCGGCGATTGAGGGCGTAATCCAACACGATAAAAACCAGGAACGTTGCCAATACCAGAATGACTGTCATAAGCTTTCCATCCTTTCTGGCATCTCTAAGGGCACGGCGAGGGCCAGAATGAGGCGTTTTTCGCAACTATATCTGTTGTGGTTTCATGCAGGTAGAAGGATGTCGCTTTTGACTACTATATAGCATGTTGAGATTTACAACGGAGCGATGTCGAAAATTGCCATGATCTGGCGTGGAATCAGACCTTTGCGGGCGATGTAGTGAAACGCGCCAGTGGTGTCGAGTATCCCAACAGATCGAATGGCCGGTTCCCGGGGAATCCCAAAGTGCCTGGGCTGAGTGCTCCCTGGCGGTCGCGGCTCGGCCGAGGCAACTTTCAGAGCCGCAACCGTCGGGGAGCGGTGCGACACTAGAAGCAGGAGTAACGGCCGCATGGAAACTCAGAATTACGCTAACCACAGACAGCACGTCCCCATGTTCCACTTCGTTCTGTTCCCCTTGCTGGTGCTCACGCTCATCGGTTCCTGCGTGAACCTGTACGATTCCTGGGGCGACCCCATCCGCATCTATAGCGCCTCGCTGATTGTGGTGCTTACTTTTTGTGTGCTGATCCTGTTGTTCTTGTGCCGCGTCTTCGCCCTAAAGGCCCAGGACCGGGCCATTCGCGCGGAAGAGAATCTGCGGCATTTCGCCTTGACCGGAAAATTGCTGGATCCGAGGCTTACCATCCGCCAAATCATCGCGCTGCGGTTCGCATCGGATGACGAGTTTGTCTCACTGGCCAGGGAGGCGGCGGAAAAGAACCTGGCTGCGGATGCCATCAAGAAGGCGGTCAAGAAGTGGAGAGCCGATACCTATAGAGTCTGACCACGAAGTAGGCGGCGCCCAGAAGGAAGAGGGCGAGCGAAATCAACTGCCCGGTGTCGAGCGGTCCGCCGAAGGGATTGGCCTGCTCGTGGTAACGGAAGAACTCCACCACGAATCGCGCGGTCGAATAGAGCATCAGGTAGAGGCTGATTATGGCGCCGGGCCGATGAGGGTCGCGAATTCGCCAGTAGAGCACGCCGAAGATGACGAATTCCGCGAACGATTCGTAAAGCTGGGTGGGGTGCAGCGGGACGCCTAACGGCACTCCGACAAGCTGGTTGGCTACCGGGTTGGTGAACGTTACCGCCCAGGGCAGGTGGCACTCGAGCCCCCAGCAGCAGCCGGCCGAAAAGCAGCCGAGGCGGCCGATGCCGTGGCCGAGGGCTATCGCGGGTGCGAAGACGTCGGCCGTCTTCAGGGCGGGCAAGCGGGTCCTGCGCATGTACCACCAGGCGATGGCCAGCGCGGCGATCAGGCCGCCATAGAATACGCCGCCGGCTTGCAGGGTGGCAAGAGTAAAGATCTCGGAGGGGTAGCGGGCATAGTAGGGAATGTCCACAAGGAACATCATGAGCTTGGCGCCGGCGATAGCCGACAAGGCGCAGTAGATTCCCAGGTTGACCACCGCGTCGGCGTTCAGGCCGGCGGGTTTGGCGAGCCGCGTGGCTGTCCACAGGGCCGCCAGAAACGCCAGCGCCACGAGCGCGCCGTAGGTGTGGAGAAACGAAATACGCAGGATCTCAGGGTACATTGGCCGCCTTCCGCTGGGGACGTAGCATATCGAGGAGCAACAGTCCGCAGCCGGCCACCAGGGCCGAATCCGCCACGTTGAAGGCGGGCCAGTGGTAGTCGCGGATGTAAAAATCCAGGAAATCGGTGACGCGTCCCGATAGAATGCGATCGAACAAATTGCCGGCGGCGCCGCCCAGAATCAGTGCGAAGCCCCAGAGAGAGAGCGGGTCGAGCCGCCGCGCTTTCCAGATGATCGCGCTCACCACCACCACGGCCGCCACGGAAACCAGCACCAGCAGGGTGGTGCGCCACTGGAAAGTGGATTCGTTGAACAGCCCGAAAGCCACGCCGCGGTTTTGCGCGCGCACGATGTCGAAGAAGCCTGGGATCACGGTGTAGGTATCGGCGAAGGAAACGCGCAGTTCGACGACCCACTTGGTAAGACGGTCGAGCGCGAACACGGCGGCGGCGGCGCCGTAGGCTTTCAGCCTAATGCCGGTCATGGCAGATCTCTTCGACGGCCTCGGCGCACGGACCGCAGATGGTGGGAAACCGGGCGTCGACGCCGACGTCGGTCGAGTACTTCCAGCAGCGCTCGCACTTGCGTCCGGCGGCGCGCTCGACCTGGACGCTCAAGGCGTCGGCGCGATCGAGCGCGACTTGGGAAACGATGAACAGCGCCGGCAATTCGCGGGCGTATTGATCGAGCAACGGGTAGAGATCGCCGTCGGCCGAAAGGAGCACGCGGGCTTCGAGCGGCGCGCCGATGAGCTTTTCATTGCGCGCGGTTTCCAGGCTCTTGAGTACGCTGTCGCGCACTTCCATAAGGCGGTCCCAGTCCTCCGCGCGTTTCCGCGCGGTGTCGTCGAGGCCCTCTGACAATTCCGACGGTTCCGGGAAGCAGGCGACGTGCACGCTTTCCGGGCGGCCCATGTGGCCCCAGACCTCTTCCGCGGTAAAGCTCATGAGCGGCGCCATCAGCCGCACCAGCGCGTCGAGCAGCCGGTAGAGCGCGGTCTGGGCCCCGCGCCGGGCCTGGGATTTGGTGGCCGCGGTGTACAGCCGGTCCTTGAGGATGTCGAAATACACGGCGCTCAGGTCCACCGTGGCGAAGGCGTAGACCGAGTGATAGACCTTGTGGAACTCGAAATTCTCGTACCAGACGAGGCAGCGGGCGGCCAGGTCTTCGGCGCGCAGCAGAATCCACTGATCGATGCCGGCCAGCTCGGAGCCCGGCACGGCGTCCTTCAGCGGATCGAAATCCGAGAGGTTGCCGAGCAGGTAGCGGAAGGTGTTACGCAGCTTGCGGTAGGCATCCACCAGGCGCGTCAGAATGGTTTCGGAAAGGCGGACGTCTTCGTTGAACTCCACCGAAGCCGTCCACAGGCGCAGAATCTCGGCGCCGTGACGGCGGATGATCTCGTCCGGCTCGATGACGTTGCCGAGCGACTTGTGCATGGCGCGGCCTTCGCCATCGAGCACCCAGCCGTTGAGCACGCACATGCGGTAGGGCGAGCCGCCTTTGATGCCGGTACCCACCAGCAGCGAGCTGTGGAACCAGCCGCGGTACTGGTCGCCGCCTTCCATGTACACGTCCGCGGGCCAGGTCAGCCCGAAGCGATCGTTGAGCACCGCCAGGTGGCTGGAGCCGGAATCGAACCACACATCCAGGATGTCGTTTTCCTTGCTGAATTCGCCGCCGCCGCACTTGGCGCACTTCGTGCCGGCGGGCAGCAGCTCCGCGGCGGTGCGCTGGTACCACACGTCGGCGCTGTGTTGGCGGAAGAGTTCGACGATGCCATCGAGGATCTTGCGATCGGTGAGAGGTTCGCGGCACTGGTCGCAATAGAAGACGATGATGGGGACGCCCCAGGTCCGCTGCCGCGAGATGCACCAGTCGGGGCGGGTGGCGATCATATTGGAGATGCGCTCCTCGCCCCAGGTGGGCATCCAGCGGGTCTGGTGCACGGCTTCGAGCGCGCGCTGGCGGAAATTCCGACGGTCCATGCCGATGAACCACTGTTCTGTGGCGCGGAAAATGACGGGGTGGTGGCAGCGCCAGCAATGGGGATAGGAATGCACCAGTTTTTCGAGCCCGAGCAGCGCGCCCGCGGATTTCAGAATCTCGATGACGACGGGGTTGGCTTCCCAAACCGTTTTGCCGATGAGATCTTCGGGCAAGCGGCCGGCGGCGCCTTCGGCGTGGAAAAAGCGGCCGGCGGCATCCACGGGACAATACGTCTCAATTCCGTACTGCCGCGCGATGGCGTAGTCTTCCTGACCGTGGCCGGGCGCGGTATGAACGGCGCCGGTGCCTTGTTCGAGGGTGACGTAGTCGGCAAGAATGCCGAGCGAATCGCGCTCGAGGAAGGGATGGCGGAAGACGGCATGCTCGATGGCTGCGCCCGGAAAAGTCGCAATCGTGCGGTAATCGACCCAGCCGCATTTTTCGGCGGTGACCTGGAGCAGTTCCGCCGCGACAATGTAGACGGCGCCGGCTACGTCCACTGCGACGTACTCGAACTTGGGGTGGTAGGCGATGGCCATGTTGGCCGGGATGGTCCACGGGGTGGTGGTCCAGATGAGGCCGTAGACGTTGTGGCCGGCGAGGTCGGGGTGAATCTTGGCGGGGTCGGAGGTCAGCTTGAAACGCACCCAGATACCGGGGCTGGTGTGGTTCTCGTATTCGACTTCGGCCTCCGCCAGCGCGGTGCGGTCCTTGATGCACCAGTGGACCGGCTTGAGTCCCTTGTACACGTACCCGCGGTCCAGAAACTCGACGAACGCGCCCGCGATGACGGACTGATAATGGGCGCTCATGGTGAGGTAGGGATGGTCCCACTGTCCCAAAACTCCCAGGCGCTTGAAATCCTGGCGCTGCAAGTCGACGTATTTCTCCGCGTATTTGCGGCAGGCGGCGCGGATCTCCATGGGCGACATTTTGGCCTTCCTCGCGCCCAGGTCGTTATCCACCTTGATTTCGATGGGGAGGCCATGGCAGTCCCATCCCGGCACGTAGGGCGAGTCGAAGCCCGCCATGGTTTTGGACTTGACGATGAAGTCCTTGAGGATTTTGTTGAAGGCGGTGCCGAGGTGGATGCGCCCGTTGGCGTAGGGCGGCCCGTCGTGCAGGATGAAGGTGGGGCGGCCCGCGCGAGAGGCGCGAATGCGCTGATAGAGGTTCTCCGTGGCCCACCGTTCGAGCAGCTTCGGCTCGGTCTGCGGCAGGTTGGCCTTCATGGAGAAAGCGGTTTTCGGCAGATTGACGGTCTGCTTCAGGTCGACGTTTTGCGGATCCATTGTTGGGAGTAAATACTATGGTAGCAGGCTGACTTGGACAGGAAGGCGCGGACTTCGACTCCGATGTTTCTCACAGAACTCGGTCCAAGACCAGAGTCTCAAATCGATCGACCCGCCCAAAGACGGGATCGTTGGTTACCAAACCCGTCACGTGAGACCGGACGGCGGTAGCGGCCTGCAGAGAGTCCGGGGTCCGCAGCCCGTACATGGCTCGAATCCGCGCCGCCGTGTCGGCGATCTCCAAATCCGGGGCAATCCATTCCAGATTAGGATATGTGGACAACAGACCGTAGAACTCATTGACCCGGTGCTCGTCACGATCGCGGTACGGCTGAACCAGCAATTCCGTCATCGTGATGGTGGAGGTGACACCCCTGTGGCCCGCTTGTTCGAGCCATGAGAAGATGTGATCGGCGAGTGCCGCGTAACGGGGAGCCGCCTCTAACGCGTAGATGAAAACGTTGGTGTCGATTGCGATCGAGCGATGGCGCCGTAGAAAAGACCGCAAACGGGTCAGTCCCAACTTCGGCGTTCCTTTCGAAGGTATCCGCTCGGATAACGGCCGCGAGCAAGCCCGCTGATTGCTTTCTGATGGCTTTTCGGTTTCTGCAGGACGATGACCACATCTCCGCGCACCACCACCATCAGCTTGTCGCCGGCCTTCACGTCCAGAGCTTCGCGAGCTTCGCGGGGAACCACAATCTGGTTCTTCCGCGAAAGAGTAGCCTGTGCCATCACTTTACATTTTAGCAGGAAGTAAAGGTGGGGATCGCGACGCGCGGCTCTGTGAGATCATGGCGGAGGGGCGCATAGAGATATGTGGCTGGGAGCGCTTTTTCAGGACGTGCGTTTCGGTGTGCGCATCCTGGCGAAGGAACGAGGGGTCACGGCGGCGGCGGTGCTCTCGCTTTCCCTCGCCATCGGCGCCTGCACCGCGCCGTTCTCGCTGATCGACGCGTTGATGCTGCGTCCGCTGCCGGTACCCGAGCCGCACAGGCTGGTGGGGTTTACGTACCAGCCGCTGCGCACATTGCCGGGGGCGCGGCCGGCAAGCGATCGCTTCAGCTACCCACTTCTGGAGCGTTTTCGCCAGGCGGCCGGCGGGCAGGTGGAACTGTTCGGGATGACGGTATGGGGACCGCTGCAATCGGCGGTTTTCGACAACGCGGGGACACTGGAGAGAGTGCGCGCGCAGTGGATTTCGGGCAACGGACTCGCCACGCTGGGCGTCCGCCCGATGCTGGGCCGGCTGCTGACGGAAGCGGACGAGCAGCTCGACCAAAAGCGCTCGGCGGCGGTCCTCAGTTACGGTTTCTGGATGCGGCGGTTCGGGGGGAACCCGGCGGTGCTGGGCCGGTGGCTGACCATGAACCGGATTGAGTGCCGGATTGTGGGGGTGACGGAGAAGAATTTCAGCGGCGTCGAGCCGGGGTATCTCAACGACCTGTGGGTTCCCCTCACGACTTACGAATCGGCGCGGATCTTGTCGATTCCAGCCAACGACCAGTTCGTGGTCTGCGGGCGCCTCAAACCCGGAATTCACCCGGAGCAAATGCGGCAAGTGCTCCAGGCGACGTTCACCAACTTCCGCCAGGAACAGGTCGGCAACATGCTGCGCTACTTGTCACTCGCGGGCATGGCGGGTGGTGGAACGCCGGAGGAACAGGTGGCCCGCTACGTCCACACGCGACTGAATGCGATCCCGGCGGCCCACGGGCACGCGACGTTTTTGCGCTGGCAGTTCGAACGGCCGTTATGGATACTGGCGGCGGTGGCCGGGCTGGTGTTGCTGATCGCCTGCTCCAACGTGGCGAACCTGCTGGTGGGGCGGGCGGCGGCGCGGGGCCACGAGATGGCCATACGGGCGGCGCTGGGAGCGGGCCGGTGGCGGTTGGTTAGGCAGGTGCTGACGGAAAGCGGCTTGGTGGCGGGCGCGGCGTGCGTCATCGGTTTGGCATGCGCTTTGTGGATCACGCCTTCGATAGCCGGGCTGATGGGGACGACGGAGGCGCCGATCTACCTCGATATCCATCCCGACGGCCGGGTGCTGGCGTTTCTGGCGCTGGTGGGCCTGTTGACGACGTTTTTGTTTGGACTGGCGCCGGCGCTGCGGGCTGGGGCGCGCCGCAGGGGACCGGCGCGGATGGGCGTTTTGCGGCCGGTGCTGGCGGCGCAGGTGGGCTTCAGTTTCGTGGTGCTGTTCGTGGCCGGCCTGCTGCTGATCTCATTCGAGAAGCTGACCAGCGTGGACTTGGGATTCTCGAAGAATGTGCTGCTGTTCAACATGGATTTGCGCGGTCCGGGCAGCGGCGGCCCAGGACCCAGGGGCGGTGTCGGACTGGGCGAGAAGGTGCGCGCGCTGCAGGGCGAACTGCTGGATCGGCTGCAGCGGTTCCCGGGTGTCCAGGCGGCCGGCACGTCTCTTTTTGCGCTCATGGGCGGAGCATCCACACCCACCATCAGCCCGCCAGTGCGTGTCACGGGGTGCGCCGGGTTAAACCGGCATGTTGTAGCGAATGAAAGAGTCGCACAAGAAAGGAGAAGCGAATCCATCTTGGCCCCTAATCTTGCGGTCAACATCGCGAGGTGCAGAACGAAGCGTAGGTCGGGGGTA
>PMYB01000106.1 GCA_003170915.1 Bryobacterales bacterium
AGCATCGGCCTGCCCATGCTGAACAATTTCGTGGGCGAGTTTCTGGTGCTCCAGGGCGCCGCCATCGCCAACTTCAAGTGGGCCATCTACGCCGCCATCGGCGTGATCCTTTCGGCGTGCTACATGCTCTGGATGTACCAGCGCGTGTTCTACGGCGAGGTGAAGGAAGAGGTGCGGCGGCGCGTTTCCGACCTCACCCTGCGCGAATGGGCGGTCGTCATTCCGCTCATCGCCATGATGGTGTGGATGGGCGTCTATTCGCAGTCGTTCCTGCCGCCCGTCAGCAAGACTACCGCGCGCGTGCTGGAGCAGACCCAGGTGAACGTGCCATTCCAAGTGCGAGTGGAGCATCCGCCGCGGATGCCAGCGGAGGCCGCCGATGTCCGCTAGCTTCGGGTTCAACGCCGCGGACCTCATCCGCTTCCTGCCCGAGACGATTCTCACCGTGATGGGCACGTTGCTGATGGTGCTCGATCCGATTCTCCACCGGCGCGGGTCGCACGCCTTCGGCCACTTGAGCATTGCAGCTCTTGTTGCGGCCATTGGCGGAGCGGTCTACGCGTACACGCAGGCCGGCCCGGCTTTCGGCGGCATGTTGATGGTCGATGGCTTCGCCACGTTTTTCCGCGTGCTGGTGCTGGTGGTGGGGATTCTGACCATTCTGCCGTCCTATCGCTTTCTGGCGCGGCAGGACGCCGAGACCAGCGAGTATCATGCGCTGCTGATCTTTTCGATTGCCGGCCAGTGCCTGATGGCGGCGGCCAACGACTTGATCATCGTGTTCATCGGCCTGGAGATTTCGTCAATTGCGAGCTACGTACTGGCCGGGTATTTCCGCGACGACAAACGCTCCAACGAGGCCGCGCTGAAGTATTTTCTGTTGGGCTCGTTCGCCACGGCCTTCTTCCTGTACGGCGTGGCTCTGATCTACGGCGCCACCGGCAGCGTCAACCTCACCGCCGCGCGCGCCGTCATCTCCGGGCAAGGCCCAGGGGGCCCCGCGCCGGCGCCGGTGTTCATCGGCGTGGCGGCGGCGCTCATGTTTGTAGGGCTCGGGTTCAAAGTCTCGGCGGCTCCGTTCCAGATATGGGCGCCGGACGTGTACCAGGGCGCGCCCACGCCGGTGGCCGCGTTCCTTTCCGCCGGTCCCAAGGCCGCGACGTTCGCGGTGTTCCTGCGGATCTTCATGACCATGTTCGAGCCGATCGGCAGCGGGTGGGAGCCGCTGGTGTGGTTCTCGGCGCTGCTCTCGATGACCATCGGGAACTTCGCGGCGCTGATGCAAACCAACATCAAACGCATGCTGGCTTACAGCTCGATTGCGCACGCCGGTTACGTGCTGGTGGCGCTGACGGCGCGCTCGCAGGTGGGCACGGCCGCGGCGATGTTCTACCTGGCGGCGTACGCTCTGATGAACATCGGGGCGTTCGCGGCGGTGAGCCATCTCTCCGGCCGCGGTGAGCGATACCAGAACATCGAGGACTTTTCCGGCCTGGGCCAGAAGCAGCCGCTGACGGCCGCCATGCTTTCGATATTCCTGCTCTCGCTGATCGGCGTGCCGCTGACCGGCGGCTTCTTCGGAAAGTTCTACATCTTCAAAGCGGCGCTGGAGTCGCACCTGGTCTGGCTGACCGTTCTGGGCCTGCTCAACAGCGCGGTGGCGGCGTACTACTATCTGCGCATGCTGGTGATGATGTACATGCACGAGCCGGGCGAAGCCGTCGAGAACGCCGAGCCGCTCTCGCTGGGATTGCGCGCCGCGCTGATCCTTCCGGCGCTAGGCACGCTGTTGCTGGGGATCTTCCCGACGTGGGTGCTGGAGTTCGCGGGCAAGTCGGCGGCGCTAGTGAAGTAGACGATAGATGACTGCCCAAGCCGCCATCGACGAGATTGTGCAACGCATCGCCGCCAAGTTTTCGCCCGAGAGAATCATCCTCTTCGGGTCACACGCGCGTGGCGATGCGCGGGAAGGCAGCGACCTCGATCTCCTGGTGTTGTTCCGCGAAGTGAACGACCCGCGCGAGCGCGCCGCCGAACTGTACGTGGCCCTGATCGATTGCGATCTGCCGACGGACATAGTGGTCTCGACAACGGCCCGTTTCGAGCGATACAAGAACGTCGTGAATACGGTTTATTGGCCCGCCGTCCGCGAAGGCAGGGTTGTCTATGAGCGTGCCGCCTGAAGTCGCTGATGTCCTGCGGCGCTTTTGCCCGCCGGGTCGCGACCCTCAGTACCGGCGCAACGCGAGGAGACGCCGCGGTCCCTCGAGCTCGCTGAGAGAGTCGGGACTGAAGCGAGACGCCTCCTTCCGGCCGAAGTGCTGATCTGATGCGGAGGTCAGCAGCCGTCCAGGCTCTCCGCCATCTCCAGTAGCTTCCGGACGGTGTTCCAGTTCCTGCTGGTACAGGGCGTCTGCAGTATCCTCTCAATAACCGACCAAGCGACCTTCGGACGAGCCATGCCGTTGAGGTAGTAGATATACAGTTCGCGGCCTGCCATGCGCACTTCCTCGGGTTCGCTTTCAATCCGCAAGATCCGTTCGCGGGCGTCCGGCGGCGGCTCGCTGGCAAGGAACTGGACGAGCAGTCTGCTGGGGTCGAGATCGCGACGCGACGCGAACGGGTTGGCCGCGATGACGCCCCGCAGGTCGGCCGCAGTGCGGAGAATGACGCCGGGACGAAAGGCGAAACGCTCTTCGATCCCGTCCGCAATCCGCTTTGACAGGCGGGTGAAATCCCGCGCGTCCGTGCGGAAGACGACATTGCCGCTCTGTACGTAGGTCTGGGCTTGACGCAGTCCCAGAGATTCGTACAGCTCGCGGAGTTCTTCCATTTTGATCTTGTGGTGGCCTCCTACGTTGACGCCGCGAAGGAGGGAAATAGCTGCGGGCATAAAGATCAGGATAGCCCACAAACACCGCTCCCTAACGGTCGCGGCTCGGATCGGAGCCGCTCGCGCCAGCGAATTTCGGACCTGCAACGGGCGGAAACGGCCGGTACAGTCCTACGCCAGCGCTTCGCGGCAGAACTCGACGCAGCGGGCGATCTCCTTCATTTCGTCGGAGCCTTCCGGCACCTTGTACTCGAATTCGATGGTGCCCTGAAACCGGTACTTCTCTTTCTTCATCAACTGGAGCACTTCCTTGATGGGAGTGTCGCCCTGGCCCCAGACAGTGTTCGGGCCGTTGTCGAGCTTGCGGTCCTTGAGGTGAATATGGGTGATGCGGTCCGCGTATTTCTTCAGAAACTCGACCGGTGACTTGCTGTTGCCGGCGACGAAGTGCCCAATATCGAGGTTGATGCCGTTGTACCTGGAATACGACATGGCGGTTTCCCAGCTTTCGGGACGGCCGAAGGCTTCGGGGCTGGTGATGTTGGTGTGGCCGTGATAGCCCACCATCATCTTGTGTTTGGCGGCGAACTGGCCGAACCATTTCGTCTTGCTGACGGGAATCTCGCAGGAGATGGCGCGCGCGCCGAGTTCCTTGGCAAGATTGAAGGCGTAGTCGGCGACATCGTCGGACATGGAATCCACACCGTCGAACTTCAGGATCTCAATGAGCACGCCGGCGTCCTCGTACTTTTTGCGGAACTCCTTGAACTTCGACATGGGCGCGGCGAGGCGCCACTTCTGGAGTGCCTCGGCCGCAGCGAGTTGAGCGGCCCGCTGTTCCGGAGTGGCATTGCGGCCAAGGCCGGGGATCACGGGAGCGCCGAAGAACTGCTCGACGGGCTGGGAGCGCAGTTCGACGGCGCTCAGGCCGAGCTGGAGGAGGTCTTGGAGGACGCTGTCCGCGTCCGCCGGCATCCCGTGGAAACTGTACGGCGCATTGATGCCGATCTGGACGCCGCCGAACTTCGAGTTCGGCTTGGCCAGCAATCTGGATGCCGGCAGGGCCGCCAATGCCAGCTTTGCGATGTCGCGTCTGGTGCAGTTCATCATCACAGTTTCAACTCCCATCCTTTGCGAAACACGGGCTTCACGTACTTGTTGGCCTCCGCGCTGTTGGTGAAGCGCACGTTGGCGCTGTCCCAATCGAGCTTGCCGGAGACGCGGAAGGCGATCGCCGCGAGGGCCAGCCACTCGGCGTAAGGTCCGGTTATGCTGAAATCCGAGCAGCCCGGATTGCCGCCTTTGCAGGCGCGAATCCAGTCGAGCATGTGGCCGGGCGAGCGGGTGAGCAGTGGCGGCGGCAGCACGTACTCTTTCCACCGGGCAGCGGGAAGCAGCCACACACCTTCCCCGCGACTGCAGGTGGCCATGATGCCCTTGGTGCCGATGAAGACGGCGCCATTGCCGGTGAGGATGCCGGGTTTCGGGCCTCCACCCCGGGTTCCAAAGACGCGCACGCCGGGGCCGCCGGCGCCCATCGGCTGGCCGCCAGGAGCTTGCGGCCGCGGCGGTCTCGCCGGACGGGCTGGTGGCGCTGCTCCTTCGGGTCGTCCACGGCCGCCGCCCATGGGGCGGCCCTTCTCGGTGAGGTTGTCCGACGGAGGGAGGATGGTTTCGTTCTCCATGCCGGGGACGTGGTACACGTCGGAGTCGTCGGGCCGCGCCGAATCGTGATAGAACACTTTGACGGGCGCCATCCCGCCGCGCGCAGGGAAGTCGAGGCGAATGGTGGCGCGATTGGGGAAAGTGATGCTGCTACGGCCCTCCTGGCTGACGCACTCGACGCTGGTGGGCGCGCCGAGCTGCAGCGCCTGGTGGACCGGGCCGGCAGTGTGTGTGGCCCAGTTGCCGATCTGGCCGGTGCCGAAGTCGTAAAAGCCGCGCCAGTTGTAGGGAACGTAATACGAGCTATAAGGCCGCATGGAGGCGCCGCCGAGCCAGTGATCCCAATCCAGGGTTTCGGGGACTGCTTCTTCGGGCGGGAGTTCCTTGAGGGCGGTGGGGTGAGTGCCGGGGCCTGTGGAGAAGTGCGCTTCCACCACATCGCCTATGGCGCCGGACCAGACCATCTCGGCGGCCACGCGCTGGCACTCGTGTGAGAATCCCTGGTTGCCCATCTGGGTGGCGACCTTGTATTTCAGCGCCGCTTGCTGGAGCAGGCGGGCCTCCCACGGGGTGCGCGTCAGCGGTTTCTCGACATAAACGTGCTTGCCGCGCTCGATGCAGGCGAGGGCCACCGTGGCATGCATGAAATCGGGGATTCCGATGGTGACTGCGTCGATGTTCTTGCCTTCCTTGTCGAGCATGACGCGGAAGTCTTTATAGAAGGGAAGCTTCTCGTAGCGCTTGATATTTGCCGCGGCGCGATTGAGATCGACATCGCAGAGGGCCACGATGTTCTCGGTCAGGGCGGCGCCGTTCAGGTCGGCGCCGCCCTGGCCGCCACAGCCGATAGCCCCGACATTCAGCTTATTGTAGTAAGGCTTATAGCCCAGGGATCGCAGCGAGGGCACGCTGCCGAAGCCCGCCGCCGGTACTGCGCCGGCCAATAAGGCGCCGAAGAAAAAGTGACGTCTCGAAACCACGTTGAACGACGAATGTGATGCATTTGATGTGCTCATGTTCAATCTCCTGCAACCAACCGCTCCGCGCTGGATTGAAGTATACTTTGCCCAAGCCACTCGATGAGGGGGACCTTGCGCAAACCATAAGCTTCGAAGAAAAACGATGGTAACATGCCGCGCCGCGCGCTTGCGTTATTCTCGAAGCATGGCAGGCGACGAAGCCCTCATCCGGATTGTGGCTCTCGCGCTGGTCACGGCACCATGAGCGTGCAGGCGAAGGCGGCGACTCGCGTGGATTGGCGGCGGCACGCGCTGCGGATGCTGGCGCTTTGGGCCTTCGCACTGCTGGCGTATTCCAATTCCTTTCGGGCCGGCTTCGTGTTCGACAATGACCGGGCGATTCTACGAGATTCTCGCGTGCACGCCGCCACATCCGAGAATCTCCACCTGATCCTCAACGAGGAGTATTGGTACAAGACCACAGCCACTTTGCTCTATCGTCCGTTGACCACGTTCTCTTACCTCTTGGACTACGCCATCTTCGGCAACGGCCCCCATCCGGCCGGCTATCATTGGGTCAATTTCGCGCTGCACGCCCTCAATATCGCACTGGTCTACCTGCTGGGCCTGCTCTTGTTCCAGGAGACCAGGCTGAAAGAGCACCTCGCCTTGGCATTGGCCGCAGTCTGGGGGCTTCATCCTATCCTCACCGAATCCGTCACCAACATCGTGGGCCGCGCCGATCTGCTGGCCGGTTGCGGCGGAACTGGGTTCGTGGAGCAGGTTGGAAACCTGCGGCGGGTTGGCAACCCAATGCCACTAAGCAACTGGCGCGAATGGCGATCGAGAAGGCGAAGGTGCCATGCGAGTCGCAGCCGGAAGTGGTCCTGCCTACCGAACTGCTATTGCGCGGGACCAGGTGGCCGTGCCTGGAACCGTGTGCGGTGGGATGAAAAAAGGGGCCAAAGTCATGGGGTATGATAAGTGCGTCTCGTGGGTATGATCCGTCCCCGCTCCGATTTTTGGATCTGCCTGGCTCTGCTGCTGACCAGTTTTGCCGTGTACGCCCCGGTGCGGCATTTCGATTTCGTGAACTTCGACGACCCGGAGTACGTCCGCGACAACCCCCACGTGCGCGCGAGCCTCACGCCCGAGGGCTTGGCGTGGACCTTCACTTCCGGCGAATCGGCCAACTGGTTTCCCGTCACGCGCCTGTCGCACCTGCTGGACGCGCAGCTATTCGGAATGCGCGCCGGGCCGCACCATATCACCAGCGTGCTCTTCCACGGGCTGGCCGCGCTTCTGCTGTTTGCCTTCCTGCACCGGGCCACCGGCGTCCGCTGGCCCAGCGCATTTGTAGCGTTCCTGTTCGCCCTGCACCCGCTGCACGTGGAATCGGTGGCGTGGGTGGCCGAAAGGAAGGACGTTCTCTGCGCATTCTTCTGGTTCCTGGCGTTGTTGGCCTACGTGCGCTACACCGAGCGCCCCGGTGTCGGCCGTTACCTGCTGGTGTTGCTAGGGTTCGCTCTGGGATTGATGGCCAAGCCCATGATCGTTACCCTGCCGTTTGTGCTGCTGCTGCTCGACGTCTGGCCGCTGCGGCGGCCGCCCGGAATTTGGGAAAAGCTCCCGTTCTTCGCGCTTTCGGCTGCAGCGGCCGTTGTCGCTTACCTGGTGCAGCGGCACTCCGGCGCCGTCGAGGCGCTGGCCGCGCTTCCCGTCGGCCGGCGGGTGGAAAACGCGGTGGTTTCCTATGTCGTCTACATTGCCAAGATGCTTTGGCCCACTCGGCTGGCGGTGTTCTACCCCTATCCGATCGATATACCGCTATGGCAAGCAGCCTTGGCTGCGGTTGCCCTGGCGGGTATTTCGATTCTGGTCCTGCGCTCCTTTCGGGCCTATCCTTACCTCGCCGTCGGCTGGCTCTGGTATCTGGGCACCCTGGCGCCGGTGATCGGACTGGTGCAGATCGGCGCGCAGGCGCGGGCCGACCGGTACATGTACGTCCCCATGGTCGGCCTGTCCATCATGTTGGCTTGGGGCGCGGCGGACTGGCTGCGGCGTGTGCCGCGAGGCCGCACGGCGGTTGCCGTATTGGCAGCGGCGGCATGCCTGTCCTGCGCGGCGCTGGCGAGGGCCCAAGTTCAATACTGGAAGAACAGCGAGTCGCTCTTCAGGCACGCGCTGGCTGTGTCCGGCGGAAACTACCTGGCTCACAACAACCTGGGGATCGCGCTTGAGGAAATCCCCGGTCGATTGCCCGAGGCCATCGCGCATTACGAGTCGGCGCTGCGGATCAATCCAAATTGCGCGGAAGCGCACAATAACCTGGGAAACGCCTTGGGCGCGATTGCCGGGCCGGCTGCCGGAGGCGGTTGCCGAGTATCGGGCGGCGCTGCGAGCCGATCCCAATTATGCGGAAGCGCACTACAACCTGGGAAACGCGCTGGCAAAATTCCCCGGACGCCTGCCGGAAGCCATCGGCGAATATCGGGCGGTGCTGCGGACCAAGTCTGGGCACGCGGAAGCGCACTACAATCTGGCAGTGAGTCTAGGCGAAGTCGGCCGCACCCCAGAAGCGATTGGCGAATATGAGGCGGCGCTGCGGGCCAATCCCAATTACGAGGAAGCCCACTACAACCTGGGAGTGACTCTAGCGAGAGCCGGCCGATTGCCGGAGGCGCTTGCCCACTTCGATGCGGCCCTGCGGATCAGTCCCGACCCGAATCTGCAACGCCTGGTGGACCAGATGCGCTTCAGCCATCAGCCATCAGCCGTCAGCCATTAACTTTTCCGTGCCCGTTGTGGGGCACTCCGGAAGGCTGGCCAAGCTCTTCCGCAAGCGCGTCCAGCCGCAGTTTGTGGAGAGGCTGGGATATTCTGATGCCGAGCGCATGGTGAAGGGGCCTCTACTTCGGGCACCGCTTCTTACGGGGTTGGGGATGGCGTCCGCCTGCGCGCAGAACGGCGTCGCCCCCATCGTCATCGACTATCCGGCCGACGGATCGGTGTTTCCGCCCGACATGGCCGCCCCTACCTTCCTCTGGCGCGACCCCGCTCCCGGCGCCGTCTCCTGGCAGATCGACGTGTCGTTCGCCGATGGTTCCGCTGCCATCCACGCAGCCGCAAAAGGCGAGCGGATGCGCATCGGCGAAATCGACCCGCGCTGCGTCGCGCCCACCAATCAGCCCCCTAGACTGACGCCGCAGCAGGCCGCCGCCCGCACCTGGATACCCGGATCCCGCCACCGTTACCATCGGCGGCTTCACCGCCGGGAATGCCCGCCAGCCGGTATCGCGCGGACACATGCTGCTCGATACTTCGGCGGACCCGGTCGGCGCGCCCATCTTCTACCGCGACGTGCCGCTGATGCCGTCGAAAACGGAACAGGGCGTCATCAAACCTCTTGACACCCGTGCCGTCCCCCTGATCGCGTGGTGCCTGCGCGACGTGACTGAAACGCGGAGCCGTGTGCTGCTGGAAGACATGCATACCTGCGCCAATTGCCACTCCTTCTCCAGCAATGGCAAGACTCTGGGGATGGACCTCGACGGTCCCGAAAACGACAAGAGCCTGTATACGCTGGCGCGCGTGCAACAGAAAATGACCATCCGCAATGAGGACGTGATTTCGTGGACCTCCTTCCGCGGAGAATTGGGCAACCAGCTTCGCGAAGGCTTCATGTCCCAGGTCTCACCCGATGGCCGCCGCCTGGTCACCACCATCAAGCCGCCCGGCACCCCTGGCCCTCACTTCTACTACGTCGCCAATTTCGAGGACTACCGCTTCCTCCAGGTCTTTTATCCCACGCGCGGCATCCTGGTCTGGTATGACCGCGACGCCCGCAAACTCCAACTGCTGCCCGGCGCCGACGACCGGCGCTACGTGCACACCAACGCGGTCTGGCGCCCCGACGGCAAGTACCTCGTGTTCGCGCGCGCGGAGGCGAAAGATCCATACCCGGCCGACGGCAAAATGGCCGCCTACGCCAACGACCCCGCGGAAGTCCCGATTCAGTACGATCTGTACCGCATCCCCTTCAACGACGGCAAAGGCGGCAAGCCCGAGGCCATTGCCGGCGCCTCCCGCAACGGCATGAGCAACAGCTTCCCGAAGATCTCGCCCGACGGACGCTGGCTGGTCTTCGTGGAGGCCCGCAACGGACTATTGATGCGCCCCGACAGCCAACTCTACATCGTCCCGGCGGCGGGCGGGCAGGCGCGCCGCATGCGCTGCAATACGTCTTTGATGAACTCCTGGCACAGTTTCTCCCCCAATGGCCGCTGGCTGGTGTTCTCCTCCAAGAGCCGCTCGCCCTATACCCAGATGTTCCTCACTCACATCGACTCGGAGGGGCGCGACTCCCCTGCTCTCCTGATCGACAACTCCACCGCCGCCAATCGCGCCGTCAACATCCCCGAGTTTGTGAACATCTCTCCCAACGGCATCGAGCGCATCGCAGTTCCGGCGGCCGACTTCTACCGCCAGTTCGACGTCGCCGCGGCCCTTACGAAGAAAGGCGAGTACGCCGCCGCCATCGGGGAGTGGACCAAAGCCCTGGCGATGGGTACCGACGATGCGCGCGCCCGAAACGACTTCGGCGCGAGCCTGGCGGGAGTGGGCAGGATAGCGGAAGCCATTGCGCAGTACCAGCGAGCGCTCGCGCTCAAGCCCAATTACCCCGAAGCGCAGAACAATCTGGGGAACGCGCTGGCCCGCGCAGGCCGTCTGGACGAAGCCATCGGTCATTACCGGCAGGCGCTGGAGGGTGACCCCGCCTCCGCCCAAGCCCACAACAACCTGGGCACGGCGCTGACGGAACAGGGGCGCCTGCCCGACGCCATCGGGCACTTCGAGGCTGCGCTTGCGATCCACCCGGATTACGCGGCGGCGCACAATAATCTGGCCATCGCCCTGGCCGCGGAGGACCGTTTCGACGAGGCCGTCGCCCACTACCAGAAAGCCATCGAGATCGACGCCGCGTACACCGACGCCCACAACAACCTCGGCGCCGCGCTGGCGCGGCAGGGCAAGTTGGACGAAGCCATCGTGCATTTCCGCAAGGCGCTCGAATTGAACCCCGGCGGCGCCCAGGCGGAGGCCAATCTGGGGCGCGCGCTGCTGGCCCAGGGCAAGTTCGACGAGGCCATTCCGCATCTGGAGAGAGCCCTCTCCGCCGGTCCGGAAACAGCGGAGCTCCACAACAGCCTGGGGATGGCTCTGGGCGAGAAGGGCCGGCCGGACGAAGCGATTCCACACTTTGAGAAGGCGGCCGCGCTTGACCCCTCCAATGGGGATGCGCACGCCAACCTGGGACGCGCCTACGCCGCCGGACAGCGGTTTGACCAAGCCATCCCGCACTTCGAAAAAGCGCTAGAGCGGAATCCCGGTTCGGCGGAACTGCACAGCCAGCTTGGGGTTGCGCTGGCCAACCGGAACCGCGTCGCCGAAGCCATTCCGCATTTAGAACGGGCGCTGCAGATCTCTCCCGGCCTGGTGGAGGCGCGCTACTATCTGGGCGCGGCGCTCATGAAAAACGGCCAGAAAGCGCAGGCGCTCGCGCAATGGCGGCAGGTGCTGCGCCAGGCCCCGGACAATCTCCGGGTGCTCAACGACACCGCCTGGGTGCTGGCTACCTGCGCCGACGCCGCCCTTCGCAACGGAACCGAGGCCGTCACCCTGGCCGAGCACGCCGTAGATCTCACATCCGGACGCGATCCGGCGCTGCTCGCCACCCTTGCCGCGGCCTACGCCGAAGCCGGTCGTTTCGACAGGGCGGTCGAATTGGAGAAACGCGCAACCGACCTCGCCACTCAGCAAGGAAACGCGCCCCTGGCCGCCACCCTGCGTACCCGGTTGACACAGCTACAGGCGAAGACCCCGATTCGGCCGTGATTATCTACTTGACAAAGTAAGGCGGAAGTGGCACACTACATATAGAGGCCACGGAAATGAACCTGGTAGACGCCGCCAAACAGTTTGCGACCCCCGAATCCTGCGTGGATTACCTCGAAGCGATGCGCTGGCCAGATGGCATCACCTGCCTGCAATGCGGCGGCTCCAAGGTTTCGCGCATCCAGACCAACGACACGGAACGCACGCGGAAGAACGCCAAGGGTGTGGTTCGCACGGTGAAGGTTCCGGGCCGGATCGTCTACCAGTGCCAGAATCCAGAATGCGCTCACCAGTTCAGCGCCACCACCGGAACGATCTTCCACGACACACACCTGCCGCTGGACAAGTGGTTCGCGGCGGTTGCGCTCATGGTCAACGCCAAAAAGGGCCTGAGCGCATTTCAACTGAAACGCGATCTGGGCTGCGCCTACAAGACCGCCTGGTACTTGGCGCACCGCATCCGAAAGGCGATGAGCTTGCTTGAACTGGCCGACGAAGAACCGCTCACTGGCACGGTCGAGGCCGACGAAACCTACATTGGCGGCAAATATGACAAGCGCCGGAGGCGCCAGCGGTGGGACAAGCCGGCCGTCTTCGGAGTCGTGCAACGCGGTGGCAAGGCGCGGATGTGCTACATGCCAGAGGTCACGCTGAAAGGTGTTGTCGAGAAGATCAAGGATAACGTTTCGATCAACGCAACCGCGATCCACACGGATGACAGCAACCTGTACGGGACTACGGCGGGATGCATCAAGAGCCACAAGCACGAAACCGTGAAGCACAGTATCCGTCAGAGGAACTACATGCTTGACAGGGGCGGCGGATGGCGC
>PMYB01000096.1 GCA_003170915.1 Bryobacterales bacterium
AATTATGCGCGGATGTATAGTCACAGGTTCGAAGGGCGTTTACGGGACTAAATCGGCTTAAACGTGATCGTCTACAGGTCCCCCGTTGATCGAAGCGCCCTGCCAGCGTGCGAGTCCAAGTTCATATTGCCTGCCTCCCAAACTCGCGCTCGTGGGTTGATGTCGTTACTGCGGGAAGTTCATCCGCCGCAGGAGATCCAGGAAACGCGGGTCAAAGCGCAGCCGGTCCGACACCACCTCAACTTTAATACAGTAAAGACTGGCCGAACGTTCTCGATATGCCCGTTCGAGCCACTCCATGGTGTGATCAGTGTCACCAAGACCATCGTATAACAATGCCACGTTATAAGGGTCGAGGTAACTTCGTGTGGAAACTTCCTTCAAGCGCCTCAGGAGCGTGAGCGCGTCTTGTCTTTTGCCCACCCGACCGTAAGTCACGCCGCAGCCGGCCAACGTTATCTGGTCCTCCGGCATGAGGTTGACGGCTCGTTGGCACTCCAGAAACGCTTCCGGATACAACCGCTTCTGCGCGTAATTCCACCCCAATTCCATGTTCGCGTAGCCGAAATCCGGAGCCAGTTCCAGTGTCCTTTTTAACTTCGCGATCGACTCATCGTAGCGGTGAGCGTAGTACAAAACCCACGCCAGTTGAACGTTCATTGAGGGCGTCAGCGGATCCAGCTCCAGTGCTGTTCGGGTTTCCCTTACGGCTTCGTCTGATCGGCCCATCGCCGTCAGGAGCAGGCCATAGTAAAAGTGTGCAGTTGAACTGTTCGGGTTGAGGACAATCGCGCGCCTAAGCTCCTGTTCGCTTCCGGACCAGTCCCAGTCGAAAGCCAGCTTGGTCTGCCCCAGCACAGCATGCGCCTCGGCCAACCCGTCGTCGAATTCCAGCGCTTTCAACGCCGCAGCCTTCGCCAGGGGATAGGCCTCGGCAGCGGGTCGCAGACCCCATAACGCCACAAAGATATGGACATCCGCCATCCCCTCGTAGGCGCGCGCGTAGGTCGGATCAAGGTCAATCGCCCGCCGAAAACTCGCGGCTGCTTTCTTGAATCCCTCATCAGTCCATTGATTGAGGTAGTACTTACCCTCGAGATAGGCTTGGTAGACTTCTGGATTAATCGGGCGGGTGTTTGCGTGGCGGGCTTGCTCCCCCGGCAAGAGCTTGATGCGAACCGCGCCTGCGACGGATCGCGCCACGTTGCCTTGGAGAGCCAACACATCCGCCAGTTCGCTGTCGTAACTATTGGCCCACAGGTGGCGGTCGGTCGGCGCGTGGAGGAGGTTCGCGGTGATGCGCACATGGTTGCCGGAGCGCGCGACTGTGCCTTCCACGATTGCATCCACTCGCAGCTCGCGGGCGATCTCCGGCAAGGGCTTCCGGCTGCCTTTGAAACGCATCACCGATTGCCGGGAAATGACTCGCAGGCCGCTGATCTCACCCAGGTCGGTCACTAGCTCTTCCGTCATACCGTCGGCAAAGTACTCTTGGCCCGGGTCGCCCGAGAGATTCTCGAAGGGCAGGACGGCGATGGATTCAATGCGGGGCGGGCTTCCCGTGATCGTGACGGGGGCAGCCTTCAACAATCGATCGCGGAGGCCAGACACGTTCCAGGCGGCAACGGCGGCGATCAGCCCGACGAACACGCCCGCCAGCGCCGCCACACCCCATCGTTTGCGCAGGGAGGCTGCACGCTGCACGCTGACCGGCCCAATCGCGACCCCGGCATCCGGGCACACACCTTCCGCCCCCACGTTTTGCACCGAGGCTATGAACCGGTAACCCCGTCGCGGCAGGGTTTCGATGTACCGAGGTGTCTCCGCGGCATCGCTCAGCGCATCCCGGATCTTCTTGATCGCGAAGTTGACACCGTGCTCAAAATCTACAACCGTGTCGTTGCCCCAGATCTGTTCCCGGATTTCTTCGCGGGTAACGAGCTGTGCCGGACGGGAGACGAGCAGAGCCAGCACCTTGCACGGCTGGGGTGGCAAGCGGAGGAGGATGCCGGCCTTCCTCAAGTCACCCGTTTGGAGGTCCAATTCGAAGACCCCGAAGCGTACTTTCGGGGGTACTGCTGCCGGCCCGGTCATAAGTCACAGATAGGAATATTCGATTCCGAAACTATCGTAATCCCCTGCAGCGGGCTAGTCAAGGTTCGGCGCAGTAATCCCTTGATGTATAGTTCTTCCGCTAACCGACGTGTTCTCATTAAGTTAGCCGCTTTCTTTTAACTTGCCAAGAACTTGCCACTCGTGCATTGAGGTTAAGTGCCGCTTCTGCGATAGGTAACCGACAGAGGAGAAATGCAATGCGCAAAAGGTTTAAGAGCGTGTTTTTTGACTGCCTCGCCGCCATGGGAATGGCGGTGGGATTCTGCTCGTTGGCCTCCGGTGCTCCGTGCAACCCAGGTTTCGTCGTGCAGCACGGCCGCACATTCACCGTTCTGCCGACCGGCCTGGATGACACGGCGAATCTCCAGTGTGCCTTTGACAGCGCGGTGGCTGCAGGGCCAGGCGCCGTGCGACTGGAGAAAGGCACCTACCACATCCGGCAGATTGTGGTGAATAACTTCAAGGGAAGTTTCACCGGTGCGGGCGCCCAGCAGTCGGTATTGACGAACCTGCCGAACCTTTATGTGACGCCCGTGAACATGTATTACCAGACGCCCAGCGCAGCTAACCCTTGGCCGTCGCTGGTTTCTTTCGTAGGCGGCGATTTTCTGGTATCGGATATCGGAATGAAAATCACCGGTGCCGCTCCAACCACGGGATGGACCATGTATGGCCTCCCGACCCTGTACGATTTGGCCCTTGGGTTCGCAGTTCTGGGCACGACAGCGAACGCGGTTTTTTCGCGTGTCGATGTTGAGGGGCAATATGCAGCCAACCCCGTTTGCAACTATAATTTATACAATGGTATCTACTTCGAAGGGTTCATAGGACAAGAGTCGCATCCGATTTCCGGCTCGTTCGTCGTGCAGAATTCTATGCTCCAGCACCTCGGTTCCGCAACGGGTGTCTACAACGTGGCCAATGCGTCGATTCTGATTAACCACAACAATTACCGGGATGTCTTTGATGCAATGGACGTGTCCGGTCTACTCAACACGAGGTATGAATTCTCGTTCAACACGGTCGAAGAGGCGTCGTTCGGCGGCTATCTCTATGATGCTTCGACGGCCGAAGGGGCAGCAGAGCTATATGCGACCTCTTCGGAGATCCTGGTCAACAGCAACGCCTTCAGCGGTCAGTACGGGGTATACCTCGACTCCACGTTTATGGGCAGAACCACCTGCCAGGTAGTCGGGAACAATTTCCCGAATGTGACCGACTTGGGGATATACCTTGGGGCGGGCACGAGCCACTGCCTCGTTGTGGGCAATAGCCAAACCACCATCGAGAACTTGGGCACGGACAATGTGATTCTCGATAAAGATCTATCGCCCAAGTCGATGGCAGGCCAGGCACAAATGCTGCGCCTGTGGCGGGCCGGCGCACACCGGTAAAACCAAAAACGGGGCGCTCCTCACCGCGTCTTCCCATTACGAAGGACAAGTCGGCTTGTGCCCGCCAATCGCTCGCCACGTGGTCGCGTAACGCCCGAACCACCGAAGTGCCATGAGCCAGCCTCGTCCGAATCGTCCACTCGGAAACTTCCCACATACTGTCTTGGAAGGCACGGTCGCTGACGCCTATAAGCTACGGCAGCTCGCGTGGACCGCCGGTTCGCCGTTGCAGCGGATTGCCGGCTATTCCGACGGCCGTCCGCGGCGCTTCCGCATTTCGACCGGTTCGAGCAACGCGACCGGGACTTGCCGAGATCGCGCGGTCGCGGCCAAGCCCCGGTCAAAAGTAACTACGTGCGCGCCGGCTGCCTCCGCGAAGCCGATCAGGTAGCAGTCAGCCACCGCTTTCGTGGCTGTCTGAAGCGCAAAAGGCGCGATGGCCTGCCGGAACAAAGTCTCGGCGCCGCGCGGCTCGGCCACGAGTTCTACGCGAGGGTCCTCGGCCCACCGGTCGTACAGTTGGAGCGCCCCGGCCAGAGTGGTGGTGCTGTCGCCCATGACCTGCCGGTTCGTGAGTAGGCGCAGAAGGCCGAGCATGGTGAACCGGCAGAACAGAAGAGCGGCGTCGTCGATGGAGCCGTACCACCGGGAGGCGGGGACGTGTTGCGGTTACCGATCCCAGGTCAGCGCGAGCCAGACGTCGATGTCAATCAAATACCAGGCCGTAGGGCGTCTCCGTATTGAGGCATAGCGGTCCACGCCGGCCCTTCCCCCTGAGCAGCGGCAGTGTGACACGCTCGCCTTTGCGCTTCGGGCGCATCGGAACGACACGGGCAACGGGTCTTCCGTGTTTGGTGATGACGATCCCCTCCTCGGGCAGATCCTCCAGCAGCGCCAGGCACTGGCGGCGGAACTCGGTGATGCTGAGGTCTCGCATACCCGGTCTACGCCCGCCGCCGCATCTCCGCGCGCGCCTCGGCTTCGGCGGTTCGCGACCGGTCGGCCTCGCGCTTGTCATACAGCTTCTTGCCCTTCGCCAGCGCCAGTTCGCACTTGATCTTCCCTTTTTTCAGGTACATCTTGGTGGGGATCAGCGCCAGGCCCTTTTCGCGAGTCTGGCCCAGAAGCTTGTCGATCTCGCGGCGGTGCAGCAGCAGCTTGCGGTTGCGCACGGGAGGGTGGTTCTCGCGGTTTCCGTGGGAGTACTGGCTGATGTGGGCGTTGATGAGCCAGGCCTCGTTGCTCAGCACGGCGCCATAGGCGTCCTTGAGTTGGACCTGGCCGTCTTTGGCCGCCTTCACCTCCGTCCCGGTCAGCACCAGTCCGGCCTCGAACCGCTCCATGAGGAAATAGTTGTGGCGGGCCTGCCGGTTGTCGCTCAGGATCTTGAGGGATGCGTCTCTGTCAGCCAATTTGGATCTCAGCTTTTTTGTCTCAACGCGCGAAAGCCTAGCGTCGTCAATGACTTTAGATGGTCCGAGACCGGATGATTCGACTTCATCTTAGCATAGGGCTTCCAGAAGGCCGAGAAAGTACGGGAACATGTTTTTTTTCAATCGTTTAACCGCTGTCGTGCTGGCCGCCGCGCTGATCGCGCCGGCGGTTCCGCTGGAGGCCCGCACCAAGAAAGGCGACAAGTACCTGGCCACCGGCCGCGGGAGCGAAGCCAAGAAGGAGTGGGACGCCGCCCTGGAGTCATACGAAAAGGCCCTTTCCGAGGACCCCTCCGACGTGGTCTACCAGATGGCCGCCGAGAAGGCGCGTTTCCAGGCCGCTCAGGGGCACGTCGATAAGGGGTTGAAGACCCGCTCGCAAGGCTTACTGGGGGAGGCTCTCCTTGAATTCCAAAAGAGTTACGCGATGAACCCCGCCTCCGCGATTGCCGTACAGGAGATCCGGCGCACCGAGGAAATGATCCAGCGCGAGCGCGCACGAGTGGAAGAGACGGGCAAAGAGGCCCCCGCCCAGGAGAGAGCCCTGACGCCGACAGACGTGGTGAAGAAAGAGATACGGGACAAGATCGACCGCATGTTGCCCGTCCCCGAACTCAAGCCGCTCAACCCCGAACCCATCCGCCTCAAGATGAACAGTCAACCGGTCAAGGTTCTCTTCGAGACGGTCGGCAAGCTGGCCGGCGTCAACGTGGTGTGGGACCCGGAGTATGCACCGCCTCAAAAGAACAGCTTGTCGGTGGAGCTCGATAACTCGACGATCGACCAAGCTCTCGACACACTGGCCGTGCTCACCAAGTCTTACTGGAAGGCGCTCTCGCCCGGCACCATCTTTATCACCAACGACACCGTCAACAAGCGGCACGATTACGAAGAGCAGGTGGCTCGGATTTTCTACCTCTCGAACGTTACCGCGGCCACCGATCTCCAGGAGATCATGAACGCGGCGCGCGCCGTGTCGGACTGCCAGCGCATGTTTCCCTACAACGCGCAGAACGCCATCATCGCCAAGTGCGAGGCCGACCGCATGGCCTTCGTGGAGAAGATCATCAACGACCTGGACAAGCCCCGGGCCGAAGTTGTAGTGGACGTTCTGGTGCTCGAAGCCAGTTCGACTTTCAGCCGGCAAATTACCGCGGCGCTGGCCTCCACCGGGATCAACTCTCCCATCGCTTTCACGCCGCGCTCCAGCATACAGGTGCCGATCAGTTCTACCGCTTCCACCTCGACAGCCACCACCAGCACCAGCACCGCCGCCGCCACGGTTACCCCCACGACAACCAGCTCGACCACCACCGGCAGTTCCATCCCGCTGTCCAACCTCGGGCACCTGGCCAGTTCGGACTTTTCCACTACCCTTCCCGGCGCCCTGTTGCAGGCGGCTATGAGCGACGCACGGACCAAAGTGCTGCAAGCTCCGCAAGTCCGCTCGGTGGACGGGGTGAAGGCCACGCTCAATATCGGCGACCGCGTCCCCACCGCCAGTGGCAGCTTCCAGCCGGGCATCGGCGGCGTAGGCATCAACCCGCTAGTCAATACGCAGTTCCAGTACATCGACACCGGTGTGAACGTGGAACTGCTGCCGCGCGTGCACGACAACGGCGATGTCACCATTCACGTGGACCTGAATATCAACAGCGTGAGCAGGTACGTCGACCTGGGCGGCATCTCGCAACCCGTCATCAGCCAGAAGAAGATTTCCCACGACATTCGCATGCGCGAAGGCGAAGTTGGCCTCCTGGGAGGCCTCATCAATGAACAGGAAGACAAGACCGTCACCGGCATTCCGGGCCTTTCCAGCATTCCGTTTCTGAGGCGGTTGTTCACTGGCGACAGCACCGACCACAGCCGCAGCGAGTTGATGATTGTGCTGATCCCGCACGTCATACGGCGGCCGGAGATCACGCCGGAGAACCTGCGCGCCATCGCGGTTGGCAACTTCACAACCGTCAAAGTGAACTACGCGCCCAAGCCGGTTGCGCCGGGCCCAGGGGGCACCCCCGCCAAGCCGGGCGCGGAAGGCGCCGTGGCGCTGCCGGGCCCAGGGGGCGTCCCCGCCCCGCCTGCCATTGCCCCGCCGGCCACCGCTCCGCCGGCTACCGCGCCACCGGCCACTGCGCCACCAGCCACTGCCCCACCAGCCACTGCGCCGCCGGCCCCGGCTCCGCCGGCAACTGCGCCGCCGGGCCCAGGGGGCACCCCCGCGCCGGCAGGCAACATGCGCGTTTACTTCGAGCCTTCCAAGGCGACTGCCAACCCGTCGGAACGCATCACCGTCTCTCTGTTAGTAGAAGGCGGCGACGATGTGGCCTCAGCGCCCATCGAGATCCAGTTCGATCCCAAGATCCTGCGCCTGAACGACGTGAATCTCGGCGACTACCTCTCCAGAGGCGGCCAGCAGCCCGTCTTCACCAAGAACATTCTGAATGACACCGGCGTTGCCGTCGTCCAGCTCAACCGTCCACCTGGCTCACGCGGCGTCAGCGGGTCGGGCACGCTCGTCACGTTGAACTTCCAGGCAGTGGCTCGCGGCACCACCGTCGTCATGATTCCGAACCTTGCCGTGAGAAGCGCCCAAGGGGCGGTCGTATCGAACTCGACGCCCCAACTCACCGTCACTGTAAAATAGGCTGGTATGAGGCGCCGGAAACAGAAAGGACTGACGCTGATCGAGCTGATCGTGGCCTTTACGATCATGCTCATCCTGACGGCCATGGCAGTCCCCCTGGCGCGCAACAAGGTGCGCGCGGAGCACGAGCGCGAGCTTCGCTACGCCCTGCGCGAAGTGCGGCAGGCTATCGACAAGTTCAAGGACAATTGCGACATGGGCTACCTCGGCCCCCACAAAATGGATGCGAACTGTTATCCGGAAACCCTCGAGATGCTGGTGGAGGGCGTGAAGCTGCCTGGGCCTGAAGGCAAGAAGATGCGCTTCCTGCGCCACGTCCCGCGCGACCCCTTCACCGGCAAGACCGAATGGGGCCTGCGCAGCGATCAGGACGACCCCAAGTCCACCAGTTGGGGTGGCCAGGACGTTTTCGACATCTACACCAAGGCCACCCAAAAGGCTCCCGATGGAACTTCATACTCAGAGTGGTAATGGCGGCAGTGGGCGGGTCAGGCGCGCCTCGTCCGGACGGCGCCTTTGCGGCTTCACCTTCGTCGAGTTGATGGTGGTCATCGCGATTATCGTGATTCTGATCTCGATGGCCATTCCCATTTACAGCCGGTCCATCGCGCGCGCGAAGGAAAGCGTGCTCAAGAACAATTTGTTCACTCTGCGCACCGTCATCGACAACTACACCTTCGACAAGCAGAAGGCCCCACAGTCCCTTCAGGACCTAGTCACCGACGGCTATCTGCGCGAAATCCCCATGGATCCCATCACCGCCTCCAATCAAACGTGGAAGATCATCATGGAGGACGCCACTCAGAGCGTCAGCCAGAACGAACCCGGCATTTTCGATGTGCGGAGCGGATCTGATAAAATAGGATTAGATGGGACTCCTTACTCCGATTGGTAAACGGGCCGTCCTGCTAGCGGCAATGTTTGCCCTGGCGACTGGCCCCACTTTTGCTCAAACACAGCCCTCATGCGTGGTTTCCGCTGTGCCTCTTCAGGTGCGCGCGGAAGGCCTCACCGAACGCATGGGCGACATTTCCCTGTACTGTTCCGGCTACACTCCCGGGGCGTTATTGTCGGGCAACCTCACCGTCTTCCTGCAGGGTGTCAATATCACCAATCGGGTAGACTCCAACAACCAGACTGTGGATACGGTGCTCTTCGTGGATTACGGGAGCGGCCCCGTGCCCACCCGTACCGGTCAGGTGACTGGCGGGAGCATCGCTTTCAACGGCATCAGCTTCACCGTGCCGCCGAGCGGCAACCTCGCCATCAAGATTTCCAACATCCGCGCCGCTGTTGGGGCGCTGCCGTCGGTCACGGCGAATATCAGCAGCACTTCCATTCCAATCAGCCAATCGCAAGTGACGGTCGCTTACCCGAAGACGAGCCTGTTCGCTACTTTGTACGGCACCGATATTCCGTGCACGGGCTCGCCGCTCGCTTCCACGAGCCTCTCGGCCCTCTTCGCGGCGGGGACCGCTTTCGCTTCCACGCGCATCACTGAAAGTTTCGCCAACGCGTTTTCGACGCGCGGCGCCGGCGACGATACCGGCACCCGCTTCCTCATCGGCTATTCCGGCTTCCCTCCCAACGCGCACGTCTACATCCCGGACATGGTGGCCGGGTCGAGCGCGCTGGTTCCGTCGATTGGCGGCGACCTGGGCCCGCTGGGCGTGGTGCACGCGGTGGGCCAGTACGTTCCCGGCAGCGGTACCTTACTGCTGGTGCGCGTGTCGTACACCGATGCCACCGGGGCCGGCGGTTATCCGCTTGCAGCGCCCTCGGGCATCGGCCCGGTGCTGCTCGATTCCATGAGCGAAGTGCCGCTCACCAACGGAGCCGGCTGGGCGGTCTATGAGGTGGCGGACACCAATCCCGTCGTGCTGGAGAGCGCGCAGTTCCCCACGTTTGTTTCAATTCCCAACGCGACTGCCGCCGCGGTGGCGCAGGAGAGCATCTCTTACGCTCCGGTCTCCGCGGTCGTGAGCGCGTCCATGACCGCTCCGGTTCCGCGGTTCACGGCGGTGACACCGCAGTCCGACTGCGCCCTGCTCAACGATTGCCAGGCCGCTTACTTCCCGAAATTGTACGTAGCTCCCAATCCCATCCAGCTCACCGGCATCGCCGGCGGCGCCATGACCGGCGGGCTCGGATACATTCTGGTGGACAATGCGGGCGGCGGCATCATGAACTGGACCGCCCTGGTGAGCTACACGACCGGCTCCGGCTGGCTGGCCCTGGATCGGACGTCGGGGCAGAACAACGGCACCGTGCTGGTCCGGGCTGTGCCGCAAGGCCTCGCCGCGGGCACATATCAAGCCAGGATCGTCATCGATGCCGGGCCGCTGGCCGGGAATGCTACCATCCCCGTGACCTTGACGGTGCAGGCGGCGCCGGTGGTGCCTCCGACCCCCACTCCGCCGGTGGTGACGGTGAACGCGGTGGTGAACGCGGCCACTTTCGCGGTGACGCCGCTAGTGCCGGGTTCTCTAGGCACGCTGTTCGGCGCCAACCTGTCCGGCAAGAGCGTATCGGCGACCTTCGATGGCGACGCGGCCACGCTGCTCTACGCCGGGGCCACCCAGATCGACTTCCAGGTCCCGGCTAGCCTGGGGTCCAAGACCTCCGCCAGCCTGGTGGTGACGGTGGACGGGGCGAGCAGCACGCCGCAAACGGTGGCGCTGGCGCCCGTGTGGCCCGCCATTTTCCCGCACGCCGTACTCAACCAGGACAACACCGAGAACAAGGCCGGGAGCGCGGCGAAGGCGGGAAGCATCCTTCAGATCTTCGGCACCGGCATCCCCACCAGCGCCACGGTGTCAGTGCAGATTGCGAACCGGACGAACCTGATCCCGCTATACGCTGGCGCGGCCCCGGGCCTTACAGGCGTGCAGCAGGTCAACGTGGCGATTCCGGGTGATCTCTCCGCCATTACCACTCAACTGATCATTTGCGCTACCGCCGGCTCGCAGCAAGCCTGCTCGGCGGCGTACCCGGTGGTGATTCAGTAGCGATGCATCGAGTTCTCCCCGCGCTGATAGCCGCGGCCGCGCTTCTGACAGGCGGCTGTGGTTATACCGGGGACCCGCTGCCCCCGCTGGCGAACATTCCGACTCGCGTCAACGACCTTGCCGCGGTCCAGCGCGGTGGCCGCATCATGGTCCAGTTCACGGTGCCACCTCGCACCACCGAGGACAAGGTAATCAAAACGCCCCTGAAGCTGGACTTGCGCATTGGCACGGCGGAGCCGCCTTTCAGTCAAGAGGGGTGGGCCGCTCACGCCACACCGGTTGCCGGAAGCGCCGTCACCAACGGGGTGGCTCGCTACGAAATCCCCGCGGCGGAGTGGACCAACAAGGAAGTCACCCTGGCGGTCCGCGTTTTGAGCGCCAGGGGCAAGACCGTAGGCTGGTCGAACTTCGTGAATCTTCCAGTGGTTGCGCCTCCCGAGAGGCCCGCGGAAGTGCATGCCGAGGCGACGGCCGAAGGCGTGCGTCTCACCTGGCGGGCGCGCGGCGACAGTTTTCGCATCTACCGGCGCACGGGCAGCGAGCGCTTCGCGCCAGCGGCCAACGTGCCGCAACCGTCCTGGACCGACTCCGGCGCGGAGTTCGGCAAGCACTACATCTACCAGGTCCAGACCCTGGTCAAACTCTCCAACAATACGGAAGCGGAAAGCGACCTTTCCGAAGAAGCCGGCATCACCCCGGTAGATGTTTTCCCGCCCGCCGTGCCGAAAGGTCTCAATGCCGCCACGGCACCGAATTCCATCGAGCTCTCCTGGGAAGGCGACACCGAACCGGACCTGGCCGGCTACCGCGTCTACCGCTCCACCGGCGCCGGTCCGTTCGAGAAGATTGGCGACCCGGTGGCGATCCCCAGCTACTCGGACCGCAACGTCGAGCATGGCAAGACGTACCGTTACGCCGTGAGCGCCATCGATAAGACCGGGAACGAGAGCGCGCGATCGGGGCCGGTGGAAGCGACCCTGCCGTAGTTTGGTGTATACTCATATTTCGATGTCGTATCCCTTCGCCAGTTCGTTTACCTACCGGCTCAGCCGGTAGAGTGGCGTTGGCGGAGACAACAATCGGAGCCAGCCCACTCGTGAGAGTGGGTTTTTTTGTTTTTGGGGGAAGCATGATTATCTCGATGCGGCCACACGCCACCAGGCAAGAAATCGACCACGTCTGCGAACGCATTCGCGAGTTCGGCTATAAGGTCCACTCCATCGAAGGCGAGGAACGCGTGGTGATCGGGGCGGTGGGCATGGGAGACGTCACCGCCTGCCTCGAGTCGCTCGAAGCCACGCCCGGGGTGGAGCGCGCCATGCGCATCTCGGCGCCGTACAAGTTCGTCAGCAAGGAATTCAAGCCGGGCCGGTCGGTAATCAAGGTGAACGGCCTCGAAATCGGCGGCGACGAGTTCATCGTGATGGCCGGACCCTGCTCGGTGGAAAGCGAAGAGCAGATCATGCGGACCGCCGAAAGCGTGGCGGCGGCGGGGGCGCGCGTGTTGCGCGGCGGGGCGTTCAAACCGCGCACGTCCCCCTATGATTTTCAGGGTCTCGAGCTGGAGGGGCTCAAGCTTCTGCGCAAGGCCAAGCAAGCCACCGGACTTGGCATTGTCACCGAAATCATGAGCGACCGGGACGTCGGCCTGGTGGCCGAGTACGCCGATTGCATGCAGGTGGGCGCGCGCAATATGCAGAACTTCGCGCTGCTGAAGTCGCTCGGTTCCTGCGGCCGCACGGTGCTGCTGAAGCGCGGCATGAGTTCCACCGTCAAGGAACTGCTGATGTCCGCCGAGTACATAACGGCCCACGGCAACCCCAACGTGATTCTTTGCGAGCGCGGAATCCGGACGTTCGAGACCGCTACGCGGAACACCTGCGACATCTCCGCCATCCCGGTGCTCAACGAAATGACGCACCTGCCGGTGATTCTCGACCCGAGCCATGCCGCCGGCAAGCGCAGCCTGGTCCCGGCCCTGGCGCGCGCCGGCGTGGCGGCGGGGGCGGACGGGTTGCTGGTCGAGGTGCATCCCTGCCCCGAGAAGGCCGTTAGCGACGGAGCGCAGTCCCTGGCGCTCGAAGACTTCCGCGAATTGATGCGCAGCCTCGACCCGTACATACGGTTGTGGAAGGAAGCGCGCGCCGCCGAAAGCGTCGCTGTGTGATACTGCTTTGGTGAGCCATAAACCTCGCGCTTGGCTGATCGTCGTTGGGATCGCCGCCGTCTGCGGCGCTTCGGTCTGGGGAGTGGCGTGGTACCGGTCGCGCTCCCTCACCACGGCGGCGCTGCTCAGACGGATGCCGGCGGAGAATGCGCTGGTGGCGTATATCGATTTCAGCGAATTGCGCCGGGGCGGAATTCTGCAACTGCTGGACGGTTCCAAAGCCGGCGAGGACGCCGAGTACCAGAGTTTCGTTCGCCAGACCCAGTTCGATTACAAGAAGGATCTGGACGCGGCGATCGTCGCGTTTGCCCCCACGGGCAGGTTCCTGCTGCTCAAGGGGCGCTTCGATTGGAAGAGCCTGCGCGCTTACGTCGAAAGCCAGAACGGCAAGTGCACCAACGCGTTTTGCCGCATGATTGGCAGTGCTCCGGAGCGGCGCATCTCGTTCTTCCCGGTGCGGTCGAACCTGATGGCGCTGGCGGTGAGCCCCGACGAATCGGCGGCCCTGCGCCTGGAGAGCGCGGCCTCAGGCCCGGACCCTCAAGTTCCGGCCGCGCCGGTCTGGCTCTCCATTCCCACTTCCATGCTGAAATCCAGCGACAGCCTTCCCGCCGGCACGCGCATGTTCGCGCGCGGCATGGAGCGGGCCGAGACCGTGACCCTGGCATTCGCCCCGGAAGGCCAGGGCCTCGCGGCCCGGCTGGACGTCCGCTGCCGCGACGATCGGGATGCGGCGGACCTGGCATCCCAACTCACACGCACCACCAGCCTGTTGCGGGAGACGATGGAGCGGGAGCACCAGAAACCCAACCCCGCCGATCTGAGCGGCGTGCTGACATCCGGCGCTTTCCGGAATGAAGGCCGGCGCGTTCTGGGATACTGGCCCATCGAGCCGGTGTTCGTCCAGAACGTGCTGGGCGGAAGCTACTGAGTCAGCGTATAGTTCACGTCGATCTGAGTCATCACCTCGACGGGCTGGCCGTTGAGGAGCGTCGTCTGGTAAACCCACTGTTTTACGGCGTCCAGTGCGGACTGAACCAGAGCAGGGTCTCCGCTGATCACCTCGAGATTCTGGATGGTGCCGTCTTTCCCGATGATGGCATTGAGCTTCACGACGCCCTGGATGTGCGCCTGTTTGGCTTCCGGAGGATACACCGGGCGCGGCTGGGAAATCAGCTTGGTCTGTTGCACGTTGCCGCCGACCCTGATCCTCGCTGGCGGGGTCGGGTTGGCATCGGCGGAAGGCGCCGGCATTGCGCGGCCCGGGACCATGATTTCCAGAGTCGCTTCAGTGCTGCCCGTGGACATTACGCCGACCGACAGATGTTCGTCGAAAGCCTTCGCCACCCGAGTGACGTTCTGGAGCGATTCGACCGAGAGCGTGTCGCCTTCGTGTACCGGCAGTTGCGAGAGCAAATCTGCCCGCGACTGGTCTGAAAGGCCGGACACAGTGATGCTCTTGAGCGTGCGGCCCACCCAAGCGGGCTGAGCCGCTACCCGGCGGCCGGCGGCCGCGGCGGGGGGTTGCGTCGGGACGGCGGCGGTGGCGGGCGATTGCGCGGGGGCGGAATCCGGCAAGCGGAACGAAATACTCACCTGCTGTGAACTCCCCGCCAGGTTCTTTGTCAAATGCCACTGCAACACCGATTGCAGCGCGGCGTTGCGCAACTCATCCGGCCCGCTCACCACGTGCGCGTCGCCGACGTTGCCGTTGGCGTCCAGCTTCACCTCCACCACCACGGTTCCTTGCACGCCCTGCCTGCGCGCCGCCTCGGGATAGAACACACCCGTCCGGTGCATGACGCCGGCGCCGCCCAAATCGACCGTCACGCCGGGCGAATCATTCACCATCTCGGGCGCAGCCGCCAGTGGGAAAGCGCCGGTTACGAACCAGCACGCCGCTACCAGGATTGCCAGCCCCGCGGCCAGCGCGGATATCAATCGCGTCTTGGACATACGAACCTCCTTCAAGACTGAAATCACTCTTTGCTTCAAGTGCCGCTTGCGCAGGAACAGCGGCGCCGGGGCCAGGTCGAGCCTGGGCCGGGCGCCGGCGATCGCCAGCAGCGCATCCACGTATTGGTCGCGCGACTTGGTCATCTCGACCACCTGGCGATCCACGGCCTGCTCGCGCGACAGGCCAATCTCGCCCAACAGCCACCAGATGGCCGGATGGAACCAGAAGGCGGCGCGCACCAGTTCCTCGACAACCGTGAAGAGCCAGTCGCGGCGCCGCACGTGCAAAACCTCGTGGCAGAGGATGGCTTCCCGCATGTGCGCGTCGAACTCCGGAAACCGCGCGGGCAGCAGTACCACGGGTCTTCGCACGCCGAAGGTCACGGGGCTGGATACGTCGCCGGAAATCCGCAGGTCGGCTTCGACGCTCCAGGAGGACGCCGGTTCGAGCGGTTGGGAATGCCGCCGGTATTGCCGCAGCCGCCAGAATCCCACCGCCAGCCAGCCCAGGCGAGCCAGCGCGCCCGCCGCCAGCAGCAGCAAAGCGATCTCGCTCGGTGGCAGGCTTCGCCGCGGCGCCGGCTGCGTGGGCACAACCACCGTCACGGAGGTGGAAACCTGCACCGTGCCGGCCGCCTCCTGCTTCCACGTCCGCACCATCGGAAGCAGCAGGCAGGCCGCCAGCAAAACGTGCCAATAGACCAGCCTGGCGCCCGGCAGGCGCAGCCGCAGCGCCGCCGGAACGAACGCCGCCAGCCCCACCAGCAACCCGATTTGCAGGCTGTACGCCACCAGGTTGGCCCAGATCAGGTTGGCGCTCATGACTTCCTCCGCAGCCGCGCGATCTCTTCCCATTCTTCGCGCGAGAGGTCGTGTTCCTCGACCAGGTGAACCAGCAGCGGCTCGGCCGAGCCGTTGAACACCCGGTTGACGAACTCCCGGACCATGGCGCCGATCACCTGGCGCTTGGGCTGCGCCGGCCGGTAAACGTAGGCGCGGTCCGCCTGGCTCTTTTTCAGGTATTTCTTCTGTTCCAGGATCTTCAT
>PMYB01000198.1:0-17840 GCA_003170915.1 Bryobacterales bacterium
GCGCCATCCGGCCCAACCAGGCTAAACATCTCTCCCTCGTTCACGGTCAGGTCAAGACGATCGACCGCGCTCACACTGCCAAACGTTTTGGTAAGGGACTGTGTGTGAATCGCGTGCATGGCCTATCTCGCAGCCTCCATCTGCAAGTGATGCTAATCCTTTGGCGCAGAATTCGAAATGACTTTAGTCACCGAAGATTCGGAAAATTGCCGCCTAACAGAAAACGTGGAAGCCAGTCCCACGCATTGCCAGGTATACTGTCGCAGTTTCCTACGACTGAAGTCACAATCCGAAAACTGGCGTCAGCTCAGCGCCCGTGTTCGGCCAGCGTCTGAACAACCACATGGGCGGTCGCTGGGATTCCTGTGGAAGAAGCCTTAGCCCGCTACGTCTACCCGCCGCCTTCCGCCGACACCGCGTACATCAGCGACTGCACCCGCTCGGCCGATCCCGTAAACAGATTCAGCGGCGGCCGGCGGTAGCTCAACATCTGGCGGTAAATGAAATCTTCCAGGCTGGAGTTGATGCCCCATCCCGCCAGGTATTGCAGCCGCAGGTCTCCATCGCGGTTTAGCTCGGCGCCCGCGTACCACGGCCCCAGGTCGGACTTCTGGCCGGCATACGTCGCCAGCAGATCTACGGCCGAGCGAATCCCGATCTCGCGGAGCGATTCCGCCACCGGCGCATAATCCGGGCGGTTCAGCCGCTGTTCGACTTCGTCCAGGTTGATCTTCAGCGGCTCGGCCTGCCCCAGAAACACCATGTCATAGCCTTGTCCGCTGACGGTGTTGGCCCACACCGTCGCGTAGGGGAAGACCTCCATGAAGGTGGCCAACTCGCTCTTCACCGTCCTCACGTCGCTTTCATAGAGAGGCACGTACAGGGTGAACATGCCGCCCGGATTCAAGTGCCGCTTCACCGCTTCGAAGTACTCTTTCGAATACAGCGCGGCGGTGCCTTTGACGAATACATCCAGCGGGTCGGAGGCGATGATGTCGAACTTCTCGGGCGTCGTCAGCACATAGTGGCGCGCGTCGTCGTAGACGATTCGCGTGCGCGGGTTGTGCAGCACATCGTAATCCTGCGAGGCGAAGTAGCGAGTCGAAATCGGCGGGATGATCGGCTCGATTTCGCAGACCGTGATGTGCCGGATGCTGGGATAGGTGGTGAACGTCCCGGCGGAGACTCCCGCGCCGAATCCGATTCCCAGCACCGACTGGGGATGCGGATGGAGCAGCGCCGGCAGGTGCCCCACGGTGCGCTGCAGCTTCATATCGTAGGGCTCCGTGGTAGCCTCCACGTGGCCGTTGACGTCCACCTCGAAGGCCCCGTCGTTCCACTGCGAAATGGCCACCGAGGAATTCCTTCCCTCGGCCGTGTAGAGGATTTTCGCTTTGCCGGCCGAGATGGCCATGCGGCGTCCATACGCGATCAGCTCGCCGGGAATCGCGTCCACCTTCCAGGCCAGCAGACCCGCCACCAGCATGGATACCGCCAGGCCCGCAGCCAGCGCCTTCGACCGCAGCTTGCGCGCGTGCGGCGCCAGCACCAACAGCGCGCTCAGGGCCGACACCACCAGCAGCACGCGCTGGGAATTGCGTGTGCCGATCCACGGGATCAGCGCCAGGCTGACACTGAGCGCTCCCACGATGGCGCCCAGCGTATTAGCCGCATAGATGCCTCCCACCAGCCGCCCCGGATCCTCGCCCGGCGAAGCCACCGCCCCCAGTGCCAGCGGGAAACTTGCGCCCCACAGAATGGCCGGCGGCAGGATGGCCCACAGGCATCGCACCATGTCGAGCTGGAAAGTGTGCCAGGGGCTGATGGCCAGCAACGGGTTGATGGGCCAATACGGCAGCGAGTCGGCGATCATGTAAGCCGTCCAGGCGATCCCCAGCGTGAGCAGAACCTGGCACCAGCCCAGCGCCAGCCGGGCCCCCGAGGCGCCCCGCACCGCTCGCACCAGCCCCGCCCCGCCGCCGCTGCCTATCGCCAGCCCGATCAGGAACACCGCCAGGATGATGGAGAACACGTATACCGTCGAGCCCAGCATCATCCCCATCAACCGGGTCCAAACCACCTCGGCGCCCAACGCGCACGCGCCCGACAACGCGATGGTGACGTAAACCGCTCCCTGACGGTCGCGGCTCGGATCGAGGCCACTTTCAGAGCCGCGACCGTCAGGGAGCGGTTGGGATCGTTCCGGCACCCGCCTCGCCAACGCAAAGCTCGCCGCCGCCACAACCAGGTTGATCGCCACGGCGACATACGTGGCCGTCGCCGTGTTATAAATTCGCAGCAGGTAGAATCCCGCCAACAGGCAGCCGAAGACCGCACCCACCGTGTTCCCGCCATACAACAATCCCCACCACGATACCCCGCGCGGCGTGGATTCCACCCACCGCACGATGGCCGGCAGCGATGCTCCCATGAGCACCGTGGGCGGCAGCAGGCATACGGCGCAGATCAGCCCGCGCAGCAGCATACCCGGCAGACCGTGCTCCGCCCCCGCTACGTAAACGCGATCGATGTATGGAATTCCAACGAGCACCAGGAGGCCGCAGAGCGCGATGCCCACCTCCAGCACGGCGTAAATCCGCAAAGGATGCTGGCGCGCGAATCCGAGGCGCGGCAGACCGACGCTGCCCACGCATAAGCCGCCCATGAAGGTTGCCAGCAATACGCCCAGCGACACCGCCGTCGAGCCGATCGCCAGTTGCAGCAGTTGATACCAGACAATCTCATAAATCAGCGCCGAGCAGCCGCTGCCCGCGAACAGAATCAGCAGCACAGGAAAGAAACGCGAGGCGTCGAAACTCGCCGGTTTGGTTTGGTCCATGGTCAATCTAGATTAGTAACAGAAGTTACAGCGTCTCGCCACGCACCAGATCTTCGAAGGTCTCCCTCCGGCGAATCACGCGATAAGCGGAGCCTTCCACCAGCACCTCCGCCGCGCGCGGACGCGAATTGTAATTCGAGGAAAGCACGAAGCCGTAAGCTCCGGCCGCGCAGACCGCCAGGAAATCGCCGGGCATGACGTTGGCCATCTGCCGGCCGCGCGCCAGGAAATCGCCGGTCTCGCAGATGGGACCCACCACGTCCGCGGTCACCGGTGGAAGCGCGTTCTTGCGCACCGGAATGATCTCGTGGTGCGCGTGGTAGAGCGACGGACGGATGAGGTCGTTCATGGCCGCGTCCACCACCACGAATTCCTTGGGGCCGTTCTTCTTGCGGTAGAGCACGCGCGTCAGCAGCACGCCCGCCGGCCCCACGATGGAACGTCCCGGCTCCACCATCACGCGCAGGCCGCTTTCGCGAAGCCGCGCGCGCAGGCTCTCGATGAATTCGCCGATGGCCGGCGCCTTCTCGCCGTCGCGATACCGAATGCCCAGCCCTCCGCCGAGGTCCAGGTGCCGGATGGGAAGCCCCTCGGCGCCGAGCGCGGCAACCAGCGCGAGCAGTTTCTCGACCGCTTCCAGTATCGGCGCCGGATCGAGAATCTGCGAGCCGATATGGCAGCTCACTCCTTCGGCGGAAAGATTCTTCAGCCCGCGCGCGCGATCGTAAACCGCCAGCGCTTCCGACATGGCGATGCCGAACTTGTGCTGGCTGAGCCCGGTGGAGATGTACGGGTGGGTGGAGGCGTCCACGTCGGGGTTCACGCGAATCGAGAAGCCCGCCTTCACTCCCCGCCGCGCGGCCATGGCGTCGATGAGCGCCAGCTCCGATTCCGACTCGCAGTTGAAGCTGTGAATCCCGCTGGCCAGCGCGTACTCCACCTCGTCCGCGGTCTTGCCCACCCCGGAGAAAACCACCTTCGACGGGTCCCCGCCGGCCTGGAGCACGCGGAACAATTCGCCGCCCGAAACGATGTCGAAGCCCGCTCCGGCTTTCGCCAGCAGTCCGAGAACCGCCAGCGACGAGTTGGCCTTCACCGCGTAACAAACCGAGTGCGGAAGATCGCCGAAAGCTTCGTCATACGCGCGATAATTCGCCAGAATCGTCTGGCTGGAATAGACGTAGGCCGGAGTGCCGGTGCGATGAGCCAGGTCTGCCAGCGCGACCTGCTCGCAGTAAAGATCGTCTTCGGAATAACAAAACATCTGGGTGATTGGCCGAAGGGCTGCCGCCTTTGCCAGTATGGCACGCGGAGTCAGCGCCAGATAATGCGCTTCGAGAGCTGCGCGTGTCCCGCATCACGGTGCTCGGTGACGCGGGACACGCCGGTTTGATTCGCTAATCGCCAGCGAAAGTTGCCAGTTGCGCGTCCAGATCCTGCAGGGCCTTGTTCAACTGGGCCTTGTAGCGCGGATTCTGCGCGGACTTCAAATCCCGAACCACCCGGATTCGGGAGAGAACGATGGTTTCCTTCTTGCGGATCAATTCTAGCGTTTCAGGATCGGGTATGTTTTCTGGAACGGCGCTTCGAAGGGATTCGGCTTCGTCGATCTGCGCCTCGACCGACTTACTTTCCCAACCTCGGGCCATATCTTCATTGTACGCGCACGCGGCGCCGATGGAAAGCGCGCATCAGCGGATGGACCGGGCGACGCGCTCCACCTCGGCCATCAATCGCAGCGTGTTTTCGCCGTAAATCTTGCGGATTTCGGCGGCGGTGTAGCCCTCTTCCAGCAGCGCGCGCGTCAGGTTGGGCCATTTATCGACGCTGTCCAGGCCCACGGGAGCGCAGGAAATGCCGTCGAAATCGCTGCCCAGGCCCACTGCGCCGATTCCGCCAATCGCGACCACGTGGTCGATATGCTGGACCACGTCGGCCAGGGTGGCGCGCAATTTCGTCGCCGTCGGCGCACCCCCCGCGGCTTCCACCTTCAGCACATCGGCGTTCAGAAAATCGCACGAGAAATTAATTTGCACCACGCCGCCCTTCTTGGCGAGCGCCGCGATCATTTCGTCGGTCATGTTGCGCGGCGCGGGCGAAATGGCGCGGCAGGAAGAATGCGACGCGAATATCGGCGCTTTGCTGGTCTCCAGCGCGTCCCAAAAAGTCTTGTCGGAAACGTGCGAGATGTCCACCATCATGCCCAGCCGGTTCATCTCTCCAACCACTTCCTTGCCGAACGGCGAAAGCCCGTGGTTGGGCTGGTTCGCATCGCCCGAAGAATCCGCCCAATGGTTGCTGTTGGCGTGCGTGAGGGTCATGTAGCGGACGCCCTCGTCGTAGTAGCGGCGCAGCAGGCGCAGGCTGTCTTCGATGGCGTGGCCGCCCTCGATGCCCAGCAACGCGGCGATCTTATTCTGTTTGTGCGCGCGGCGTATATCGGCGGCGGTGGTGGCGAACAGGAAATCGTTGGGGTATTTCTCGATGATGTCGTGCCGCACCGTGTCGATCATCTGCAAGGTGCGGTTGGCGGCGTGGTTGCCCTCGACGTAGCTGGCGGCCACGTAGACCGCGAAGAACTGCGCGCCCATGCCGCCCTTCTTCATGCGCGGCAGATCGGTCATGCGATTGGTGTTCGGCTTGCCGATGTCGAGCCCGGCCACGGTGGCGCTGGTGACGTCGTTATGCGTGTCGATCAGGATGGCGGACCTGTGGACGCGCATGACTTCGGCGTCGCTGACGGTCCGCTTCTGGCGGCCCGGTGCCTGGGCGAGCAGGGTGGCCGCGGCCAGCGCGGCGGCGAGAGCGACTCGAACGATTTGCTTCATCGGGGAGTGAGTATAGCATGTGGCCGTGAGACGAGGCCCCGAATGATGGCTGCGCTCAGCAGAAGACCCAGTGTCAGGGAAACAAATAGCCCGGCGTAGAGCCAAGGAGCGGATCCGAGCGCCAGCAAGGAGAGATCGCGGGTGTGCAACGCGGCGCCATGCGCATACCAGTTCCAGACATCATGCATGCGCATCGGAGCCGCTTCCCCACCCGAGTACATCGGGAACAACTTGACCGTCCAGGTGGCCATCAGAACCCAGGTCCAGAGGGCGGCGGTACAGGCAGCGAGAACAGTTCCGAACCCTTTCCAGCGTGACATACCGAGGTAGGCGAGCGCCACCACGGGAGCGAGCAGCACCTGTGTGTACCAGGGGCTCGCGCCCGCGACACCGCCGTTCCTGTCGGCGAAGCTGGCGCATGAACCGTAGGCGACGGCGACAGAGAACAAAACGACAGCGGCGAACACAATTCGTTCCGCGGGCGGGATTGCGCGTCTGCGAAGGCCCCACGCCGCTACGGCGGCGAGCAGAAGCGCAAGCACGATATTCAGCGTGCTCCGCGAGAAGCTGGTGAAGGAGTTATTCCCGGTCCAGAGCGAACTGCGCGCAAGAAAGCCGGCGGTAGCCACCCAATCGATTCGCGGCGCCGCGGCCAGCGCCTGCCTGATTCCGATGCCGTCGAAAGCTTCGTGGGTACCGCTTACGTTTCCGTAGAGAACCAGGTTTCGCGTGTACCACGGACCAGCCAGGATGAGAACCAGCAGAGTTCCGGCAAGAATCGTTTTCACCTGCGTGCGGCGACGCCAGATCATTATTGCGGCGGCTGCAAGAGCCAGAAGGGCAAAGACCAGGAAGTAGGCTTTGGTCAGGAGTCCGGCCGCCAGCCATAACGCCGTCCTCAACGCGGATCGACGATCGGGTTTTTTGACAAACCCCGCAAGGGCCGCGAGGAATAGGGCGCCGATCCCGACCGCAAGCCAGTCATTGGCGACGTGCGCGATCGTGGCGTAGAGCATTTCCGAACAGAAGATTGTGAACAGAGTCGCGTTTGCGACTCGCTCCGGCATCTCCAGCGTTCGACACAGCGCCGTCGCGCCGAAATAGAGGAGAACGGTCGAGAACACCGCTGCGAAGAGACGGAGCGCCAGCACGCGAACCGTGATCGGGGCCTTCGACATCGACCAGTCCAAGAGCGCGAGAAGGATATATGCCAGGGGTGGATGATGCGCCTCGTAGTTTGGCCGGGAACCGCTGCCCGTTTCAGGGCGAAGCAGATCCAGTTCACTCCGCCGGCGCTCTTTCTCAGCCTGCGGCAATGAGAACCAGGGATCGTAGGTGGTCGCCTCGGGAGTCTGCCTTTGAACGATATAACTGGCTGGAGCAAGCCGGAACGACCTGGACACATCGTTGGGAACTAGCGTGCGGCCGAGTACCGGCAATCCCTTCGTTTGCCACAAGGTCTCGACGTACGCATAATGGAAGGCCTCGTCGAATCCTTCCCACAGCGGTAGAAGCGCGCTATAGAGGGAGGCATTCACGATGCCGAACAGCAGAATGGCGTGACGGAGCCGCACTGGCAGGAAAAGATCGCGCAATGCTCATTTTACGCCGCGTCCGGCCCCGCTTGAGATGCATCTCTTAATTAGGGCATGCGCGATTACATCGAACTGACCAAGCCGCGAATCACCTGGCTCATCCTCATGAGCACCGGGATCGGCTATTTCTTCGGACTGCCCGGCGCGGCCAACGGATGGGCGTTTCTCCGGAGCATCCATCTGCTCTCGCTGCTCCATACCATCGTGGGGACGGGCCTGCTTGCCTCCGGCACGGCGGCTCTCAACCAGTGGTACGAGCGCGTGGCCGACAGCAAAATGCGGCGCACGGCGCACCGCCCGCTACCCTCCGGGAGGCTGCTGGCGCCGCGCGCGTTGGCCTTTGGTGCGGCGCTCTCGGTGGCCGGGTTCCTGGAATTATGGCTGGGGGTCAACCTGTTATCGGGCCTCATCGGCGCATTCACCCTTATCAGCTATCTCTTCATCTACACGCCTTTGAAGCAGCGCACCTGGTGGTCCACCACCATTGGCGCCATCCCTGGGGCCATGCCGCCGGTCATCGGCTATGCCGCCGCGGCCGGAACCCTTACGCTCCAATCGTCGGTGCTCTTCGCGATCCTGTTCCTGTGGCAGTTCCCGCACTTCTATTCCATCGCCTGGATGTACAAGGAAGACTACGCGCGCGCCGGCATCCGCATGTTGCCGGTGGTCGAGCCCGATTGCCGCTCCACCGCCCGGCAAATCCTGCTCTACGGCCTGGCGCTCATCCCCGTCAGCCTGCTTCCGGGCATCCTGGGGATGTCGGGGCGCATCTACGTCGTAGGAGCGTTGTTGCTCGGCTTGTTTTATCTGTATTCGGGCGTGCGGGTCACGCTGGAGCGCACTCTCAGCCGCGCGCGCGGTGTTCTGTTGACCTCCGTGCTTTACCTTCCGCTCATCTATGGGCTTATGCTCTTAGATAGGCCCGGTTTGTGATCCAAGTTCAGAATCTGACCCATCGCTACGGCGACCGCAGCGCGCTCTCGAACGTCAGTTTCGAAGTGCGCAAGGGCGAAATCTTTGGCTTGCTCGGCCCCAACGGCGGCGGCAAATCCACGCTCTTCCGCATCCTCTCCACCATGATGGTCCCCACCGCGGGCCGCGCCCTGATTGCCGGGCACGACGTGGTGCGCGATCCCGCCGCGGTGCGCCGCCAGGTGGGCGTGGTCTTCCAGACCCAGAGCCTCGATAAAGCCTTGACCGTGGAAGAGAACCTGCGCGCCCAGGGCCATCTGCACGGCCTGCGCGGCGTGGTGCTCGGCGAGCGCATGGCGCGCGCCATGGAACGTCTGGGCCTGGCGGACCGCCGCCGCGACCTTGTCGAGACGCTCTCCGGCGGCCTCCGCCGCCGCGTGGAAATTGCCAAGGCGCTGCTGCATGAGCCGCAGGTGCTGCTGATGGACGAGGCCTCCACCGGCCTCGATCCCGCCGCGCGCCGCGACCTTTCCCGCCACATCGAGAGCCTGCGCTCGGGCGAGGGCGTCACCATTTTGCTCACCACCCACATTCTCGAGGAAGCCGGCCGCTGCGACCGCTTGGTGCTGCTGCACCAGGGAAATATGGTTGCCGAGGGCACTCCCGCCGAGCTGCGGGCGCGCATCGGCGGCGATGTCGTGGTGCTCCGGACCGCCGATACCGCGCTGCTGGCCTCGAAAATCGAGCAGCGTTTCGGCGTGCGCCCCGTCGTCAGGGACGGCCAGGTGCGCGTCGAGATGGAAAACGGCCACCGCTTCATCGCCGAAGTGGTGGAGGCTTTTCCGGGCGCTATAGAATCCGTGGGCCTGCACAAGCCCACGCTCGAAGATGTATTCGTGGACCAGACGGGAGCTTCCATTGAGTAATTTCTTCCTGGCCGCCGCCACCCTCTGGCAGCGCGAGCTGGTGCGCTTCTGGCGCCAGAAGAGCCGCGTGCTCGGCGTGGTGGCGTCTCCCTTGGTTTTCTGGCTCTTGATCGGCTACGGTTCCAACGACCTGGCGCGCTTCTATTCCGGCGCGCTCGTTCTGACCGTGATGTTTTCCGCCATCTTCTCGACCATCTCGATCATCGAAGATCGCAGGGAAGGTTTTCTGCTTTCCATGCTGGTATCGCCCGCGCCCCGCTCCAGCATGGTGTTGGGCAAGATACTGGGCGCCGCTACACTGGCATGGATTCAAGGATTGATCTTTCTGGCATTCGCGCCGCTGGCCGGCGTGAGCATCCGCCCGCTAGAGCTGGTTCCGGTGGCCGCCGCGATTTATCTCATTTCCTTCACGCTCACCGGCCTGGGTTTTGTGATCGCCTGGAGAATGGAATCCACCTCCGGCTTCCACGCAATCATGAACCTGCTGCTGGTGCCGATGTGGATGGTCTCGGGCTCGCTCTTCCCGATGTCCACCGCGCATGGATGGGTGAAAGCCCTCATGTGGGTGAACCCGCTAACCTACTCCATCGCGCTCCTGAACCACACGCTCCGGCTCCCCAACGCCGCCCCCGGCGGGATGGAGAGCCTGGTGGTCACGGCCGCATTCGGCCTGTTACTCTTCTTGGCCTCGGTCATAATGGCCGAGCAAAAGGCCACCCACAGCGCCGCATGAGGCTTGTACTGCTCACTGCTGTATTGCTGGCCGCATGCGCCGGACCAAAGCCGCTGCCCGTGCTTGGTCAGGTTCCCCAGTTCCAACTCACCGCTCAAACCGGTCGGCCTTTCGACAGCCAATCTCTCGACGGCCATATCTGGGTCGCTGACTTCATCTACACCACCTGCCCTGGTCCGTGCCCCATGATGAGTTCGCAGATGCGCCACGTGCAACTGTCCACCGCCGAAACGCCCAATGTAAGGCTGGTCTCCTTCACGGTCGATCCCGGGCACGACACCCCGCCCGTCCTCGCCGAGTACGCCAAACACTTCACCGCCGATCCCGCGCGCTGGCATTTCCTGACCGGCGAGCCGCGCCGCCTCACCGACCTTGGCCTCCACGCTTTCAAGCTCAACAGCGTGGATGGCAGCCTGACTCACAGCACGCGATTCGTGCTGGTGGATGGCGCCCGGCGCATCCGAGGCTACTACCTCAGCTCCGACGACGGCTTTATGCCGCATCTGCTCCACGATATCCGTCAATTGGAGCGCGAAAAATCATGACCCCGGTCTTGCCCACCGTGAATGCCATACTGAACGCCACGGCCGCCGTGTTATTGGTGTGGGGATACACGCTGATTCGCCGCAAGCGCTTCGCGCAGCACCGCAAAGTGATGCAAACCGCCTTCGTGGTCTCGTGCCTGTTCCTGGTGTGCTACCTGGTCTATCACTATCAAGTAGGCAGCGTGCGGTTTCCGAAAACCGGCGCCATCAAGACGCTATACCTGGCCATTCTCGGAACCCACACGATATTGGCGGCCGCCGTTCCGGTGCTGGCGATTATCACGCTCCGCCGCGGCTTATCCGCTCGCTACGACAAGCACCGCCGCATCGCCCGCTGGACGCTCCCCATCTGGCTCTACGTGAGCGTCACCGGCGTGGTAGTGTACCTGATGCTGTACCACCTATAGGCGCCGGACCAGCGGCTCTCGAATGGCCTGCCAGCGGCGGCCGGCTACTTACCAGGGATATCACCTTATGGTTAACCGATTGGGATTGGTCTAACGCCCGGAAACCGCGTATTATTGATTTGCCGAGCCCCGCAGGTTATCTCTTCACGGAGAAACGGGCGCACCGGAACCGGTGGTAAGGGAGGGTCCTTTGGAGTTGATTGTCACGATTCTTTGCACTATGAGTGGAGCCCTGATCGGCACCGCCGTTGGCATTCTGTTGATGTTCCGCAGGATCCGGCTGCCCTCACAAGCGGAGCTGGATAGGTTGCGAGGCAACCTGCGAACCACTGAGTCTTCACTGGCCGCATCCTTCACGGATTTGGAGAATCTGCGAAAGCAAATCGTGGAACGGGACTGGAGCATTCAAGAGAGCAGCGAGGAACTGAACGAGAAACAGCGGCAACTGGGTTTCGCGATAGCGGAAGCGGAGAAGGCAGCAGCCGAGCGTTCGGCGGCCGAGCAGAAAGTCCGCGAACTGAGCGCCGAGGCGGCCGCCATGACGGAGCGACGCGCGGAGTTGGAGGCCCAGTTAGAGGAAGAGAGAACCCGTGTCGCTGAGCAGGCGGGTCGGCAGGTTGCTTCATACGAGGCGCAACTCGATGCCGACAAGCTGCAGATTCGGGAGGTTGGCGGAGAAGTTGCCCGCCTCACCGCGGAATGCGCCGAACTGAAGGCGCAACTCGGCACGGAGCTGGAACGGAGCGCGCAACTGACCGGCCAGATCGCGGAACTGCAAAGCGAAAGGCAATCCGCAGCCAAGGGGATCGAACTGCTGTTGATGGCCCAGCAGAACCTGTCCCGCTTCCTCAAGCCCGTTTGCGAGGGTGGTCCGAACGGGACCGACGGCGGGGTGCCCGTCGAGGCTGCAACCGGGGCTATAGACTCCGCAAACTGAACTCGCCGTCCACGTTCGAAATCTGCCCCGTCGAAGCGCTGCCGTACCGCGCCGCCGAGATGCTCAGCCCCGCCAAGGGAGCGCATTCGCGCATCAGGTAACCCGCTTGTTCTTCGCTCTCGGCCTGCCAGCCGTGATGTCGACATCTACTTTCAGACCGGCGGCATTGGTTCCCGAAAGTCGCGAAGGGGCGCCCGCTCCGCCGGCCCGGCTATCGCCGTCAACGGTTCTCTTCCGGCTCAATCCCCATTCGGTCATTGACGGCACCCCGCGGTTTCCGCTGGCAGCCGAGGTGTCGCTCTGTGGTCTGGATCGAGACATGCCCAAACAGGAATTGGATCTGATCGAGTTCACCACCGGCGAGGTGGCAGAGCCTCGCGCAAGTGCGGCGAAGGTCATGAGGAGCGAGCTTTTCTATGCCCGCGCGGGCGGCGGCCTCCCGGACGATCTTCCACAGCACCTTCGGCGTCATTCCATGGCCCCAGACCCGCCCAGTCTTGTCGATAGAACGAAAGAGCGTGCCGTCAGTAACGCCGTTGGTCTGCTTCCAATCGTCGATCGCCGTTTTCACCCAATCTGGAATCGGAACTGTACGGATGTGTCCGGCTTTTCCGAGCAGGTCGGCTATCACCCAGTGTTCCTCTCGCAGTTGGACGGAATCTTGATGGCGGTTGAAGGCGAGGCGCGGCCCCGAGCAGTAGCACGCCACGAAATCGGTTATCGCGCGGTCGTAGGTCCGCTGACCGCTTTGGGACGTAAGGCGGTTAAGAACCGCCGCTTCCGACTCTTCGAGGTCGGAAAGCGCCAGCACTCGCTTCGGAGGTCTCTTCTTCGTTCGGGGTTTTGCCATCGACGAAGGCCTCCTCGGCCGTCGCCGCTCAGAATGCCGGAAACTCCGCCCTGCGGCGTCAGCGGGCTTATCCAATTGGAAGCCGGGCCTATGTCCGGTTTGGGTGTTCGGCGAAGGGTTGTTACACAGCGGAAGGCTCTCCAGAGGCGCGCCGAAGAGAGCTCACGCGCTGAGACTCCGCTGTCTGGAATTCACGGCAGCCCTGACGGCGCGGTGCTACAGTATATGCCATGGGTGATAGCGCGCCGTCGGCGGGGACGGTGCGCGAGCAACTCGAACTCATCCTAGCGAGTTCGGGTTTTCGCGCTTCAGAATCCCTTCGCCGGCTGCTTCGGTATACGGTCGAAGCGGCTCTGGCCGGCAGAGGCGACAGCCTGAAAGAGTACACGCTTGGCGTCGAGGCGCTGGGCCGTGCCGAATCGTTCGATCCGCGCCAGGATACCATCGTCCGGGTACAGGCGCGAAAGCTGCGGGAGCGATTGGCGGCTTACTACGCCGCCGGGGGCAGCGGCGAACCCTGCCGGATCGTGTACCGGCCGGGCAGCTACCTGCCGGCTTTTACAGTCGCGCATGAGGCAGTTGCGAAATCGCCGAGGACGGTCGCCGTCCTGCCGTTGATGAATCTCACAACCGACAACGCCGCCGGGTACTTCTGCGATGGTTTGGCCGAAGAACTGATTGACCTCCTGGCCCGCACCGAGGGTTTACGCGTGGTGGCACGGACGTCGAGCTTCCGATTTAAGGGCGTGCAGGCGGACGTCCGCGAGATCGGCCGGCGGCTCGGCGCCGATCTGCTGATAGAGGGCGCCGTGCGCAGTGCGGGCGATCGCTATCGCATCACGATTCGGCTGCTCTCCACCGCCGACGGCTGCGAGATCTGGGCGTCTCGGTATGATCGGACCTCGCACGATGTGCTCGAGCTCGAGTCGGAAATCGCGGCTTCCATCGCGTCCTCGCTGAGTTCCGGGACCCCGCCGGCGGTCTCGGCCACGGATGCCGAGGGCGCCATGCTCTACCTCCAGGCGCGCCACGCCTGGAACCAACGCTCCGAAACCGGATTCCGGAGGGCGCTGGAGCTGTACACCGCCGCCACCGGGCGCGACCCCGGCGCCGCCAAGGCCTGGTCTGGAATCGCCGAGTGTCATGTGCTCATGAACATGCATGGCCTGGCGCTGCCCCACGTCTGCATGCCCAAGGCGCGGGAGGCGGCCTTGAAGGCGGTCGCGATCGACCCAGGCCTAGCCTCGGCATGGTCGGCTCTGGCAGCCGTAACTGCCCTGTACGATCGCAAGTTCGAATCCGCCGAAGAGCACTGGCGCAAGGCGCTGGAATCGGATCCCGCCTACGCCACGGCCCACCACTGGTACGCCTGTTTCGGCCTGATCCCCATGCAGAGAATGAACCAGGCGCTCGACCAGATCCGGGAAGCGGAACGGCTGGACCCGCTATCGGCGCCCATCTTGAACGATGTCGTGTTCGTTCTGTACTGGAACCGGCGCTTTGACGACGCCATCGAACAGTGCCGGAAGAACATCGCGCTCAATCCCGAATTCCACCGGGACTACATTCTGCTCGCGAGGGTGTATGCGGCCCACGGCAGGTATCGGGAGTCGGTAGACACCTGTCTGAAAGTACGCGAGCAGTTGGACGGGGTCTCCTTTCTGCCCTATCTGCTCGGCACTCTCGGGTTTGCCTATGCATCGAGCGGAAACCCGGAAGCCGCGCAAGAGGTACTGGGAGAATTGCGCCATCTGGAGGCGCGTGGCGCCGTCACCGCCCACGAGCGCGCTGTTGTGGCTACAGCGCTGGGCGATTGGGACGCGGCGATTCGAGAGCTCAAGACGGCCTATGAGCAGCGCACCGGCTTTGCGGTATTCGTCCCGGTCGAGCCTTTATTCGATGCGCTGCGCGCCCGGGGCTTGCCCGCCGGCGCTGCTGCCTTCACGTGAACGTTCACCCCTTGCTCACGCGTGAAGTCTTGTGCAGAGAGGCAGGCATGGCTCATTCTGTGAGCGGCAGGTAACAGCTTCTTCGCCGTGAAGGCTTTCCGCTCCGGCGAGACGCGACCTGATCGCTACCAACTCAAAACGAATAGGAGATTATATGAAACTCGCAACCATCGTACTGCTGGGAATTCTGCTCCTGGGGTCATTCGCCTCGATGCAGGCCGCCGATAAGGACGCCGCCCCCGCTGACGCTGGGCAGGTGGCCCCCCCTGGCGCTGGGCACGTAGCCCTGGCCTATACGAACGGTGGGGCCTCGACGGATTCTGTCTGCATTTGGTACCCCGTGCTCCTTGGAGATGTCAAACCGCAGTCCTTGTTCGCGTCCTTGCCCCACCCCTCGCCCAGGGCCTCGACCGTCGACATTGGACATGCTTACCTCATCTGGGTTTCGGATTACGCCGGCGTAGCGCTGCCCTCCAGTGCGCACTTTACCCTTTTCCTGATTCCCACGGGAACCGCCACCATCTATTTCAACAACAGGCCCGAAACGCGTGATTGGTCGAACATGACCAAACGGGGCACCTGGGGAACACCCGTGGCCACGTTTGTCAGGAAAGCAGGAGTCTTCCAGAGCCTCGATGGCGGAATGTCGGGCGGTATGACTAGCTCGGCGGAGCTGGTGTCGAGCAAACCCTTCACATTCGAGGGAATAACGTTCGACTTCAAAAACCTGATCCCGTACGGAATGACCTGCTCCGAGACTCTGTACGGATCCGAGGAGAACGGCACCTGCATCGCAATCGGGCCTGCGCAGTAAGAGACCGGTCACGATCGGTTCCGCGGCGACGGGCGGTGGCGGCACGCGCCAGGCCCCGCTTGTCTGAAACTCATTTCGAGAGCATGCTGTAATGTGCAGCCACAGCGAGGAGGAGTTCATGAAAGGCGCTGAGAGATTCAGCATCGGCGATTATGACTGCTGGACTCTGGCCGACGGCGAACTGACCTACCCCGGATGGACTGTCCTGCCGCCTGAGGGCGCGCCGCCCGCGGAGATTACTGCCCCCTATATAGCGATGCTCGTCGATACCGGCTCGACGCGAATTCTCATCGACACGGGCGCGGGCGCGCTCGGCCCCAACACCGGAAAGCTGCCGGAAAGTCTGGCTGCGACGGGTTTCCTGCCGGAAGATGTCCATGCGGTGGTTCTTTCCCACGCGCATCCGGACCATATTGCCGGAGTGCAGCTATTTCCGAATGCGGCGGTGGTCATGATGCGGAAGGAGTTCGAGTTCTGGATGTCCGCCGAGACTCAGGCCCGGCTTGAGGCCTGCGAGATCTACGGCCTCGGGGCGCTAGAGGTTGTGATGGCGGCCTCCGTTCGGGATCACGTAGCGCCCGCGAGGGACCGCCTGCGCCTGCTCGATCGGCCGACGGAAATCGCGGCGGGCATACTGGTCTTTCCGGCGCCCGGCCACACACCCGGGCATGCCGCGGTGCTGGTTTCCTCGGGAAGGCAGCAACTGCTCTATGTTGGCGACGCCATTGTTCATCCGGCGCAATTCGAACATCCGGAGTGGGTCTGCGCCTTCGATCTGTCTCCGGAGGAAACGGTGCGCACGCGAAAGCAGTTGCTGGAGCGGGCTGTGGCCGATCGGTGTCTTTTCGCGGGCTTTCACCTGCCGGGCGGGCTGGGCGCGGTCGAGGCGAGGCAGGGAGTGTTTCGTTGGGAACAGGCTGTTGGCGCCAGGATGAACGCCTGAGTTCACTTGCCGGCTGAGCGGAAACCACGGGGGCAGGCAGGTTTGCCAAGCCCTCAGTGGACGAGGAGTCGCCAAGCGTTTGCGGATTTTCGGAAGCCTATTTTGTCATCAGTCCTGGTAAACGCCGGTCACGAAATAACAGGCCGGCGAGGCGTCGTCTCCAGAGGGGACCCCAGGACCACGGGGTCCGCCCCACAATTTATGCAGGTGTTCGGTCAGGGGAAACGCATGCATCATTAGACTGACAATCCGCCTCCGCACCCCGCCACCTACAAACTCCGCAAGCTAAACCCGCCGTCCACGTTCAGAATCTGCCCCGTCGAGTAATCCAGCAGCCCGTCCGCGATCGCCCTCACCGCCTTGGCCACGTCGACGCCTTCTCCCATGCGGCCCTGCGGCAACAGTCCTCCGGCGATCTGCTCCTCGTACGCCTTTTCCACTTTGGCGATCATGTCCGTACGGATAATCCCCGGCCGGATCTCGAAAACCTTCACCCCGATTTCCGCCAGCCGCTGCGCGTACAGCGCCACCGTCATGCTCAACCCCGCCTTCGAAATGCAGTATTCACCGCGATTCACCGACGCCGTGTACGCGGAGATCGACGTCACGAACACGATGCGTCCCTCGCCGCGCTCCGCCATCCAGCGCGCGGCCTGCTGGGTCAGAAAGTACGGGCCTTTCAGATTGACGGCCATCAGCTCGTCGAAGCTCTCCTCGGTGGCTTCCAGGATGTCGCGGCGCTCGCGCGGCGCCATCCCCGCATTGTTCACCAGCAGGTCGAGGCTTTCGAATCGCTCGCGCGCGAAGCGCATCAGCGCCTCGCGGTCCTCGCGGGATGCCAGGTCGCACTGGAAGATCTCGCAACCGGTCTCATCGCGCAACCGCTCGGCGGCGTCGCGGCGGCCGCGGTACGTCCCCATCACGTTGTGGGTCTTGGCTAGCTCCATCGCGATGGCGCGGCCGATGCCGCGGCTGGCGCCGGTCACGATGCTATTTGGCTTGGGCAAGGGCGTCGTCGATTCCCTTCGAAATTTCCTCGAACGTAAAGGTTTCGATGAATGGCGTGCCGTTCACCAACGCGGTGGGGGTGTGGACTATCCCGCGGCCCACGCCTTCCTGGTAGTCCTTCTCCACCAACTCGGCGTAGTGTGGATTGTCCAGCGCCGCCAGCGCCTCCTCGGGCTTCAGGTCGTGCTGGCGCGCGAATTCCGCCACCCGGTCCTTGAAGTTGTCCGCGGTGGTCTCGCCGTGGGTCGCCATGGTATGGCGCCGGTATTCCAGGCCGAGCTTGGGGTCCTTCTCGGTGAAGAACCGCGCCGCAATGGCCGCGCGCCGCGCCCAGGCGTGCTTGGCCAGCGGAAAATCGCGGTGAACGAATTCCACCCGGTCGCCGTATTTGGGAAGGATCCGCTGGTCCAGCATCACCCGGAAGTCGGCGCAATCCGGGCATTGCAGATCCTCGTAGATGACGACACGCACCGGGCTGCCCGCGCGGCCTTCGACCAGGCCCTGCGCCGCGAGTCCGATGCTGGAAAGCAGCAAAGCAGCCCCCAGACGTTTGG
>PMYB01000198.1:17968-77455 GCA_003170915.1 Bryobacterales bacterium
ACTTTCACCGACATCAAATCGAGGGTCAGCTCCGCGCGGCCGGTCAGCTTGCCGGATTCCTTGGAATCCACCAGCTTGACCACCACGTCCGCTCCGCGCGGGATGATCGTCTCGCCATTCAAAACTACCGGTTGGTCCATGCTGGCGGCGAAGTTCTGCCCCACGCGGTTGACTTCCGAATCCACGCCGTCGATCATCCGCACCACCAGGTTCGTGCCCGCCGGAAGCTCAACCGGCTCGCGTCGCGCGGCCGCCGGCGCCGGCGGAGGGTCGCTATCGGGCCGCATGATCGTAGGCTGCGAATCGGGCTGCACGCGCCGCAGCCGTGGTCGATCCTCATCGGACGATGCACGGGGCGCGGGCGCGGGCGCGAAATCGCCGAACTCGATGCGGACCACATCCGCCACGTCCAGGTTCTCGACCCGGTCTCCGGTATCCACCCTCAACTGCCGCGCCGTACCCCCCAGGTACGTGCCATGAATCACCCGGCCGCTCTTGAGCGTCACGGTATCCGCAAAACCGGCCGTTGCAAGGGCCAACGCAATTGCAAGATGTATCAGACGCATAACTCTCCCCTTATTGGAATTTTCTTCCCATATTGTACGACGCGCGACAGCGGGAAGACGTTTACAGCTTGCCGCGGATCGCTTCCGCAATCGCCTTCCCGCGCTCCAAGGCCGCCTGGTACACTTCCTCACGTTGCGCGCGTGTGTAGGGCGCGCCGGCGTGGTGGTAATGCTCCAGCCCCTTGCCGACCACGTAGGTTCCGGCGTAGGCGATGGCGCCCTTGGGAATGATGCCGCCGCCAAACGGAATCTTGCCCGCCAGCTCGCGCGCCAGGGCGCGCCACCCGAACGCGCTGGCCACAATCGAGAGAATCTCGGCGGCCCGCTCGGAATACCCGACTTCTTTGCCGCACGCCGCCGCAATCAGAAACGCCATGCGCACCTGGTTGGCCGTCAGGAATGCCGTGTCGGAGGCGAATTCGCCGAACGCCCAGGGGAGTTCGCCGAGGCTCGGAACCAGGTTGGGCAGCGCCGTGGCCACCGCGAACAGGGCGTTCTCCCGCGATACCGCTTGGATGATGCGCTCTACCACCGGCTTCCGAAATGGCGCAAACTGGCGCGCCAGCGCCACCTCCAGATCGTCGTGGTCGTGCAAAATTTCCGCGATGGTGGCCGCGGGGTCGTCGAATCTGAGGTGGTAAGCGCCTTCCGGGCAGGGGATTCCCTGTTGGTACAAGACCAGGTCCACCTTGCCCGGCGCCCCCGGGTCGCCGGCGCGATACACCTGCTCGAGGAGCCGCAGCCGCGATTCGCCCGGCGTGCCGGCCGGCGCCAGAAAATCTTCCATGGCGGCGTACCCGACGCTATCGAAGGCCACCAGCCCGATGCGCACAGGCTGCCGCGCGCGGCGGCGGACTTCATCGGGATTCAACATTCCAACAGCGGCGCGCGCCTGCTTGACGGCTTTTAACATAACGCCATTCTACCGCCGGCGCTACCCTACCGCACCGGCAACTCGTAAAGACTGACACTCAGCTTCGGAATCGCCAGCCCGCCCGGCACCTGCGTCACCGCGCTCTCCACGATGTCCACCACCCTCGGCTTCCCAGGCTCATTCCGAGGATTCAGCTCCTCGGCCGCGATGTGCCACAGCCTCCCCCCCCGCCGCTAATGCCACGCCCGTGAAGGTGACGTCGATCCGCTGCTCCGCCTCCGTCGCTCGCGCCGAGCGCCATCGCCAGAAAAACCTTAAGCGAATTGCGCGTACTCATCCGTCTCAGGCCAACAATTCCTGAGCGCGGAGCACCCGGTCGCGCACCTGCACGCCGTTGGGACACTGGACCGAGCACGAGCCGCAGTCCGCGCACCGGATGCCGCGGACCTGCTCCGGCAGCTCCAGGAACTTCTCTCGAGCCAGGGCGAATTGCCCGTAACCCTCGACGTAGGTCAGGAAGCGCAGCATGTCCGGCACCGGAACCCCCTTGTCGCACACGCCGCCGCAGGCCCCGCACATGCGGCAGTACATCGGGCTGATGTAGGCCAGTTGCTGGTTCAGGAGCTTCTCGTCCTTCTCCGTGTACGGCTCGGCCATGGCACGCAGGTTCTCGTCGAGCTGCTCGTGATCGGTCATACAGACGATGGCCGTATCGAGGGACTGGTTCTTGAGGGCCCACTTGATGGCCGCCAGTGGCGCGCCCTCCTGGCTGATGGTCTTCGCGACCGTGTCCTTAGCCACCCCGTAGAGCCTGTCACCCCGCGAGACCCGGCTAAGCCCCCCCGCCAAAGTCTTCATGGCCACGATTCCCATGCCGGCCTTGCGCGCCGCCTGGATCGCCGCGGTCATGTCCGCCACCCGCGCCGGTTGATTGTCCATGGCCACGTTCTTCATAGTGAAGTTGTAGGTGGTCAGGACCACGTCGGTCTGCCCCAGTTTGACCAGGTGCGCCAGCATTTGGTCCATGTTGTAGTGCGTGCTGACCCCGGCGAACCGGATCTTCCCCGCCTTCTTGGCGCTACGCTGGGCTTCGAGCAGATCGTCGGTCACCTCGGCCGGGCTGCTCTTGTTGTGCAAATACCAGATGTCGAGGTAGTCGGTACCCAGTTCACGCAGGCTGGTGTCCAGCTCGGCCAGGGCCTCCTTCCCGGTCTTGCTCTCGCTCTTGCTAGAGAGGATCACCTGCTTTCTCTTGCCCTTCAATGCTCCGCCCACCATCCGCTCGTTGTTTCCCGACTGGTAGCTGCGCGCCGAGTCGAAGTGGATGATGCCGATGTCGGCCGCCCTCTCGATCACCGACGGGTCCGACGCGGTCATGCACCCGTAAGACAGCGACGTCACCTTCAGACCGGTCTTCCCCAGCGTCCGATAAGTGAGTTTCACCTTCTGGGGTGCTCCCTGTGCAGAGGCTTGCGCAGGCAGCGGAGCGGCTGTGGGCTTCGCCAGCCCGGCGGCGGGCAGAGCCAGCCCGGCAGCCAGGAAATTGCGACGCGACGACTCAAGTTTCATACAGACTCCTTCTTTCCACTAGCGATTATAGCGTCCAGCCGCCCCCATGGGAGCCGTTGCATGCCAACCGCGCCGGCGCAGGGTGCGTGTTGCCGCGGAGTTTCAGGGACGGGCTACGCAACCCCCAATCGCTCAGCCGCTGGCGCTTGAGAGTTACGTTGCATGCCCCCGAAACAAAGCGCCTCACTCCGGCCGCTCCGCCCCCCGCAGCCGGAACATCACCTGCAACCCCTTTCTCCAATCCGCCGCCAGCCCGACCCGCTCCACTTCGATCACGGGTGCAAAGTAACTCAGTATAGTCTCCGTGGTGGGATGAAACTCCAGCGACGGCGAGACCAACAGCAGGCGCGGCGGCTCCGGCCGCAACAGCAGCCCGGGGAAGTAGCCGTGCGCGGTGAATTCGCCGCGGTCCAGGTGCCATTTGACGCGAATCCAGTAGTCCAGCGCCTGTGGCGGCAAGTGCAGGTCCGCGGATGCTTTGAGTTCCACCACCGTGAGGCGGCCCGCGCGGTCGGCGGCCAGCAGGTCCAGGATGCCTCGCTCGCCCCCGGCGAAAGCGGGCACCTGGTCGTAGATGGGGTCGCACAGGAGCGAAGCGTCCAGCGTCTCGATCTGCGCGCGTGCCTGCGATTCCAGCCACGCTTCGGGCGATTGCCGGTACAGCGGATGCCCGCGGTCTTCGGCTTCGGGCGAGCGGGCGCGGTCGAGTTCTTCCACCAGGCGCTCGATTTCGGCTGCGTGATGCTCGCGCGCCGCGCGCCGTTCCCCCAACCCGAACAGCAGTTCGCCGCCGCGGAGTTCGGCGAACTCGATGCCGCGAACGCGCAGGCTCGCGCGCCCATCGTGTTTGACCACCCGCTCCACGCCGGGCAAGGAGATGATGCGCTGCCACGTCTCCAGTAGGTTGGGCGCGGGGCGGCGGCAAGACTCGAGGCGCGTGTCCAGATTGCCATGGTCGCGCGGGTCGACGCGCACCACGAAATCCTGTTCGCCATAGGTGAACAGTTCGAAGCGCGCGGCCGCGGGGTCGAGGCACAGCAGGCGCAGCGCGGCGGCGCGCTCGTGGCCCGCCGGAACGTAAATGGCCAGACCCTCCACCGCCACCCGCCGTTCGCGCCCGCGCAGGTATGTGAGCCAAATGAGGCCGAACGAAAGGACCGCCGCCGCGTCGGCTTGCGGCGGACAGGCAATCGCCGCCCAGCCGTGCTGTCCATGGCGCAGAAAGGCGCGCGGAAACGCGGGCGAGAGGCTGAATTCCAGGTTCGCCTCGGCGCTCACTTCCGCCAGCTTCCACTCCGGGAACTGGCGGCGCAGAAACAGACGGAAGCGCTCGCGGAACACCAGCCGGGCGCTGCGCCGGCCCAGGTCGGCTCCCGCGCGCCGGGCAAGGTCCAGCAGGAAGAGCTGGCCCTCGCGGCGGGCGAATCGCTCCACGGTGATTTCGAGGCGCGCGCTGGTGGGCTCCTGGATGGCCGTGACGCGCCGCGTCAGATTGCGCGTGCGGTCCCAGGCCTGCAACGTGAGACGCCCGCCGTGGAAATCGAGCGCGAAATTATCTTCCGTGATCGGAAGAAGTTCCTCGCCCGGTTCGAGCAGGGCCGGCTGTTTCGAGCCCTTAAGAAAGGCTGTAATGGCCGCGCGAATCTCTTCGGTGCTGTGCGCCATACTACCCAAACTTCGCCGCCCGCCGCTCCGGCCCCAGCGCCGTGGCAATCGCCGCCATGAGAAACACCGTGGCAGCCGTTACCGCCATGGCCACCGCGTAGCTGGTGCGGCGGGCGAATACCGCCTCGATGTAGCCCACCGAGCTGGCGAGCAACACGCCGCACTGATAACCAAAGCCCGGCAAAAATCCCCGCACCGAATCCGGTGACAATTCGGAAAGGTGCGCCGGCACCACGCCCCAGGCGCCCTGAACCATGAACTGCATCACGAACGCCCCGGCGACCAAGAGTGTCACCGACGGCGAAAAGGCCCAGATGGGAATCGCCAGCACCGCCGCCAGCAGCGCGATCACCATCGAGCGGCGCCGCCCGATCCGGTCCGAGAGGAAGCCGAAGAGCGTCCCGCCCGCAATGGCCCCCACCATGGAGAATGCGGTTAAGCCGGCGCGCCCCGCCACATGAAATCCCCATTGGCGTTCCAGAAAAGTCGGGTACATGTCCTGCGTGCCGTGGGAAGCGAGATTCATCGCCGCCATGAGCACGGCCATATACAGAAACAGTTTCCAATTCCCCAGAATGGCCCGGGCCAACTGGCCCCAGCTTTCGTGTCTGGTTTTCTTCCACACTTCCGATTCCTTCACGCGCATGCGCACGAACACCGCCAGCAGCGCCGGCAGCCCGCCCAGGAAGAACAAGGGCCGCCAGCCCACGCGAGGAAATACGAAGAAAAAGCACACGGCCGCCAGCAGGTAACCCATGGCATAGCCCTGCTGGAGGAACCCCGAGAGCAACCCGCGCAGCCGTGTGGGCACCTTCTCCATGGCGAGCGACGCGCCGACGCCCCATTCGCCGCCCATGCCGATCCCGAATAGCGCCCGCAGCACCATGAACACGGTGTAGCTGGGCGCCAGGCCGGAGAGCACTTCGATTACCGAGTAGAAAATCAGGTCGAGCATCAGCGGCAGCCGCCGCCCATAGCGGTCCGCCATCAGGCCGAACAGAAAGGCGCCCACCGGGCGGAAAGCCAGGGTGACGGTAATCGCCAGAGCCATGGCGGCGTCGGACTTATGAAACTCACGCCCGATGGCAGTCAGGCAGAAGACCACCAGGAAGAAATCGAACGCGTCCAGCGTCCACCCCAGGTAGCCCGCGAACAGCGCGGCCCGGTGGTCGCTGGCCCCCGGCGCTTCGGCCGGCGCAGATCGCGCTATCGTCACGTGTTCGCCTTCCGCCGCAGCGCCGGCGCCACCGCCCATATCAGGCTCACGGCCAGCACGCCCGCCACCATCCACCCCTGCCGCTCAAGCGCCGCGTTCGCGTTGCCGAACAACTCCATCATCGCCGGCCGCAGCGCCATGGCCCACAGCACCAGCGCATAGGCCAGGTAGTTCTTGCGCGCGAACGACAGGCAGAATAGCACGGCACACCCGGCCCAGATCGCGGCCATGCCATACTCCAGCGCGAATTCGCCCGGCGTGCGGATATCTCCCGAGAGATTCACCGTGAGCGCCGCCAGCGCCAGCGGCGCCAGCATCCACCATTTCGGCAGTTTCTTCACGACAATCGCGATCAATGCCAGCGTGGCCGCGTTCATGAGCAGAGACCGAGCAGCCCCCGCCACGGCTGCCAGGGCCGGCGCCCGGCTGACGATCAGGTCCGGGCTGCCGATGGCGAAAAGCGCCTGCGCGTGGAAGTGATCCAGCAGCACGGCGTCCAGTTGATTCAGGAAGACCCAGAGCCCAGCCGCCGCCAGCAGCGCCGCTCCGGCATCCAGGCCCAGCAGCCCGCGGTTCGCCGCGCGCAACGCCCCCACGCTCTCCGGATAGAACAAAGCGATCAAAGCCGCCGCCGCGCCCAGCATCAGGAACATGAAGATCACGCTCATCAGCAACGTGATGTACAAGACGGCCTGATAGGTTTCCAGTGGAATCGCGGTGCTATAGCTTTTCAGCATGAGCTCCAACGAGAGCAGCCAGGCAAGCGCGAACAGCAGCGTCGCGGGCACGGCCAGCCGGATGGCCCCGCGCCAGCGCACCAGTCCCTTGCGCGTGGCTTGAATCAGCAGCCAGAGCGCGTAAACTATGCCCGCCGCAATGGCCCCGATGCGCAGCGCCAGCACCATGATCGAGAGCGCGTTCTGCCGCTCGCGGCTGCGCTCATAGGTTTCCGGGATTTTCCAGTACGACCGCAGTGAAGAGACGCGGTCCCCGGCCACTTCGATGTGTACGCGGTAGTGCGCTTCGTCCAGGTTGCGAGGGTCGCCGGGACGCGCCTCCCACTCCAGCGTGTGATCGCGCCGCGCTTTCTTCTTCTCCGATGAGCTCTCCTTCAGGTCCATGGCGGCCAGGTCCCACCCCTCGGCCGCGGCAAAGGCGGAGGCCGTCCGGCGCGCGCGATCCACCGGAATGTCCGCGCCGGGGCGGTCTTCGGGAATGGTGTGCGTGAATTCCAACAGCTTGCCGGTCTCCGGATGCTCCGATACCGTGACTTCTTCCTTATCCAGCGATTTGAAATAGCGCGTCATCCAGTGCTCCACCGGCCGATACTGCTCGAAGAGCCCGGAGACGACGCTCACCGGCCGCCGCTCCAGAAAGTATTTGCCCGCCAGACTGTCGCCACCGCTCCAGTGTGCGTCCGGGTAGGTCAAATGACGAAAGCCGCTGGCGTCCAGTCCCTGCTGCTTCAGGAACGCGTTCGCCCCCGCGCGCGCCTGCTCGGCCGGGATCTTGTATTTCGGCGATTCGCCGAAACGGCTCACCGGAATCAGCAGGCTGAGCAGGCCCGCCGCGAAGATCGCGATGGCCGCCAGGCGTACGCGATTGGTGAGCGGCCGGTACTCCATGGTGGCAACTGCGGGCGCCGGCGCCTCTTCCGCTGGTTCCTCCGCCGCGGCGCTTTCATCCGCGTTCAGCAGCCCGCTCTCCGGTTCGAATCCGCCGCGCCGCCAATAAGCCACCAGCGCCACCAGCAGCGGCAGCACGACAATCCCCGCGCTGGCCGCGCCCGAGAGCCGGAAATAGAGGTTGTGCGAACGCACCAGCAGCATGGCGGTGTAACCCGCATCCACCGAGTAGTGCCATACCAGCGTCGGCAGTATGCCCCATCGCAGCATGACCAGGCCCAGCGCCACCCCGCCGATCCCCACCTCCAGCCCGCGAATGTAGAACGGCTGCTGCGGATATCCCGCGTGCCCGAACCCCCAGATGAAGGCCGCCAGCACCACCGCCACCGGAAGGTACCGCACCATCTTGCGCAGGAACGGGATGGCGAACATGCGGAACAAACCCTCCTCCGAAACTGCCGGGAAGAATCCGAAGAACAGCACGAACAGCCATGGAAAGCGCGTATTGAGCAGGTTGTCGTAGGGAACTTCCGCCGGCGACCATGCCCCGAAGCGGTACGCCACAATGTAGAACGCCGTCTGGTAGGCAATAAATATTCCGGCCAGCGTGATGCCTAAGATCACCCCCAAAAAGAAGCGCTTGGTCCGCAACCCGCGCGGGCGAAACAGATTGCCCAACGAGACTTGGTTCGGAAGCGCTTCCCTGTAGAGGGTCTCGGCGCCCGCTATCAGCACGAACAACAGGCCCCCCGATCCCAGCGCCGTGAGCAGCGCTTCCAGGAATTGTTGCGACAGGAAACTGCCGTAGGAATCCGTGGTCGGATACCCGAATTCGTTCAGTGGAAACTGGTTCAGGCTGGCGCACAGCGAGAGCGCCATGCCCACCAGTCCCACCACCGCCGCGCGCCGCCACCGCACGTCCTGGCGCCGCACCCGCATGACAATCACCACCACCAGCCCCAGAATCAGCGCCACCAACAGCGCTGAATCCACGATCTGCGCCACCTCGTTCTTCGAGCGCAGGCGCCGGTAATCGCGCGTCCACTGTTCTGGAATCTTGAGATACTCGCGATAGCCGCCCACTTCATCGCCCAGAACCGTGACCGTCATCCGGTTGGTGGAGTCGCGCAGATTGAAGTCGCGCTCTTTCCACGTGAACTCGCGATCCACGCGATGCGGCCGCGTCTGGTCCGATTCCTCGACGAATTCGAGCGACGCCGGATCGCGATGCATGTTTGTCCGCAGGAAATTTTCGGCCAGGGCGCGCGCCTGTTCGGCGCTCGAAGCCGGACGCGCGGCTTCTTCGGGAATCTCGTGCCGGAAGCCCGCCAGTTCGCCGCCCGGCGTGATCTCGACGCCGTACTCCTCCTTCTGTTGCGGCCGGAACCATCGGTAGCCCCAGCGCCACAGCCGGACGCGCGTGCCCATGATGCGGTTGGCCTGCTCCAGGCCGGCTTCGCGCTCGAGGAAGGTCTTAGCCTCGTCGTCGAAGCTGAAGCGCGAGGCCTGCCGGTAGCCCTCCACGCGGTAGCCCTGCCCGGCCAGAAAACGCCCCGCGAGAACCTGCGCATCGTCGCGGCCCACGCGGAAATCGATGGAGGCTTCCGGAAAAGCCCGGTAGAAGTTACGTACAGAATACCAGGCGGCCCCGGCGAACAGTACCAGACAGACGGCGATGAAACGGTAATCGGACGTGCGCAGCCGTTCTTTCATAGTGGCGGCCTTTCACTCGACGCTTCCTTCGTCGCCCAATGCAGGCCGATCCCGCCCAGAAGGAAACGGCGCGTATCCACCGGACGGTATCCCGTGCGGCGCAGCAGAGAGGAAAACTCGTCGATGGACACGAAGGTCCTGAGCGAATCGGGGATATAGGTGTAAACGCGCGGCTGCCCGTGCAGCAACAGGCCAAAGAAGGCGCCCTGCGCGTAGAGCCAGCCGAGATACAGCCGCTGCAGCCAGCGGTTCGCAGGCAGGAAAAAGTCCAGGCTTACCAGCAGCCCGCCGGGACGGGTGACCCGCTCAATCTCGCGCACCACCGCCGGCAGGTTGCGAAAATTGCGCAGCCCGTAACCGATGAAGACGCCATCGAAAGACCCGTCCGGGAACGGAAGCGATTCCGCGTCGGCGCAGATCGCCCGAGACACGCCGCGCGCCCGGGCGAGTTGCAGCATGCGCTCGGTCAGGTCGACGGCCAGGGGCCGGGCGCCGGGGTACCGCCGCGCGATCAGGCGGGAAAAGTCACCCGTGCCCGATGCCAGGTCGAGCACCAGCGGATTCTCGGGCAGCACCGCCCGCTCTACGCAGACCCTCTTCCAGTGCCGGTCCATCCCATAGGAGAAGGCGCGCGTAAAGAAGTCGTAGCTTGGCGCTACCGTGCGGAACATGGCGCTCATCCGGCGCCAATCCTGTTTTTCGGCTGGAATCTTCACTAAGAGCAGAATTGTAGCAAAGGACGCCCCTTTTAAGTTGCGCTAACTGCGGCGAAAGACGAATGCGGCCACCCCGAACCCGCCGATCGCCACCCCGGCGAAGCGGTTCATCAATAGCAGGAGGCGATCATTGAACCGGTCGCGGAAGTGGTTCACGATGACGCTCAGCACAATCCACCACAGCATCGAACCGCAGAAGATCCCGCCTACCAGAAACACCGTCAACCACCACAGCCTCTGAGCCCCCATGCCGAGCGCCGCCAGCAGGGCGACAAACGACAGCACCGTCGTCGGATTCGTGAGGGTCAACAGAAATGTCGACCTCATATCCGAGTACGCGCTCTCGCGGTCTTGCACGCGCGCGCCGAGCGCCACGGGCCGCTTGAAGAAGTACCAGATGCCGATCAGCACCAGCAGAATGCCGCCGAAAAAGCGAAGCCAGTATTGTTCCCGTACCAGGAACTGCACCACCAGTGTGATGCTGAAGCCTGCGATACCGCCGTACAGCATATCGGCCGCCGCCGCTCCCACGCCCGAGAGCACGCCCGACCTCCATCCCGCCTCGATCGTCCGGTTAATGCACAAAATGTTCACCGGTCCCACGGGCATCGCAATCATCAGACCGACGATTATGCCCCCTATCAGCAACTCGATTTCTCTCATTCGCCGGCTATCACCTCAACTGTTGTTTAGGACGCGAGGGACGCATCTCGACACGGCTGATCATGGTTCGCGCGGGCATGCCCAGCACCAAAGCGACGGCCTCGGCCACGTCTTCCGGAGCGATCATCCAGCTTGTGTCCCCGCCGCGCTTGGCCGGGTCGCCTTGGAACTCCGTGTCCACGCTTCCCGGCATGATGCAACTGACTCGAACGTTGTCGTGACGGTGGTCCAGCATCATGGCTTCGCTGAAACCGTTGAGTCCGAATTTCGACGCGTTGTAGCCCGCGCCGCCGCTGAACGCGTTCTTTCCCGCGAGGCTCGAAATATTGACGATGAAGCCGCCGCCCCGCTTCGCGAAGCGTTCCAGCGCCTCGTGCGAACAGTAAAACGGGCCGTTCAGATTGAGATCGATATTGCGATGCCACTCTTCCGGCGTCATCTCCGCCACTTTCCGGAAGACCCCTTCGCCGGCGTTGTTGACCAGAATATCGAGCCCGCCGAATTCCCGGTCCACCGCCCGGAAGAACTCGCCGACCTGCTCCACCTTGGTGACATCCGCGGCATGCCCCGCGACTCTCCCCAGCGGCTGCATCTCGCGAACCGCTCGCTCCACCGATTCGCCGCTGCGCCCGCAGATGGCCACCGACACTCCCTCGCGCAGAAGCCGCTCGGCGATGGCGCGCCCAATCCCTCGCGTCCCGCCGGTCACGATTGCGATCTTGCCTGAAATTGTTTCCATGTTTAGATTGTAGAGGAGCGGCATGCCTCGCCCGCAAGTCCGTGGCCGACAGCGCGGCTAGCAATCGGCGGCACGGGTGCGGGCCATGGGCTAAAATGAGAACTACAATGAAATTCGTTGTCAGCATCTATCGGGACGAAGACGGCGTATATATTGGCGAATGCCCCTCCATACCGGGCTGTGTCAGCCAAGGGCAAACAGAGGCCGAGGCCGAGTTGAACATCGCCGATGCGATCCGCGAATGTCTGGCTGTCAGGGCAGAACTCGGCATGCCATTGACCGTGACCACGCGCGAAGTCGAAGTGGCGGTCTGATGCCGGTTCTCCCGCTGCTTCGACCTCGCGAAGCCGTTGGCGTGTTTGAGCGGCTGGGTTGGCGGGTCGCGAGGCAACGCGGCAGCCACATTGTGCTGACGAGGCCCGGCGCTCCCGCGACACTCTCGATCCCCGATCACGCTCAGGTCGCCCGTGGAACCCTGCGAGTGCTAATCGCCAAGGCCGGCTTGACGATCGAGGAGTTCCTGGCGGCGGCTCGATAGCATACGAATTCCTCAACCTCGCTTCTGAGCGCCCAGTAAACCGTCTGGAGCGGACACGGCGGTAAACGCTGCGCGACTACACGCGGGCGTGAGGCTGGGAACTGGTTCGCGCTTTAGTACCACAAGAATGGCGCGGTGCTGTACAATTGACGGACATCTATGCGTGGCCTGCGTGTACCCGGCGGTCCGTCAAGACGACCTAAGTATTTGTTTGGTGAGCGGGGATCACCTTACGAAATCACGTTGATGTTGCGTAAGCGCCTCAATGAGGAGCTTGCGAACTTGCCACCGGACGTTCTGCTGAAGTCTTCGCCCGATGCGGTCATCAATGACATCGTCCGGCGCTATACCGTGAGCGTTCCAGTTCTTGACCGGGTAAACATTGGCGAATACGAACCCGCTGCTATCAAGCTTGAGGTTCCGCAGAGCAGCCAGTATGGATTCTTTGCTGGGCCCGGACCGTATTTTATAGACGCGACCGAATTCAAAATTCGAATCCCGTTCACTGGCGACAAGAACCTCTTCCGCTATTCCACAACCGTCTACGGCAATCCCATCGAGGGCGAAGTCACCGATGACGCCGTAATTCTCACCCACGCGGCGAAGAACCCAGACGTTGGAGCTATCAACCGGGAATTCAACGAGCGATTGAACCGCATCGAAACGACGCTGCAGTTTTCGAGGGACTCGGTAAGTGACTGGAACGACGGTCTAGTGAACATCGTGAAGCCAGCAATCGAGAAGGCTTGGCGACGAATCGAGCAAAGCAAGACGACGACCCTCGGCTTCAAGAGAGTAGGGAAACCGGCTGTGGCTCCGCCCACCTCTCGACCAATTGAGCCTCAGATGCCCCGCCAAACAGCAAAGCTTGATGTGTTCCTCTCACACGCCTCTGAAGACAAAGACGCCATCGCCCGGCCACTTTATCAAGCGCTCATCGAAGCGGGCCTAACCGTGTGGTTCGACGAAGCAGCCCTGCGCTTGGGGGATAGTTTGCGGCGGAAGATTGATGAAGGTTTAGCACGCTGCAACTTCGGCGTTGTCATCATTAGTTCCAATTTCTTGAATAAGGAATGGCCCCAACGGGAACTCGACGGTCTCGCAGCTCGTGAAATCGCCGGGGGCAAGACGATAATCCTGCCGATCTGGCACGACATCGGTCAAGCGACAATTGCCCAGAAATCACCGACACTTGCTGATCGCGTCGCGGCGAAATCAACCGAAGGAATTCCGGCGCTCGTCGAAAAAATCATCCAGGTGGTCCGCCAGTAGCACTGTGGAGTGCACGATTATGCGAAATCCAGGGTGACGCATCGTGCCCGAACCGTAATTCTGAGATCAGCCGGTTAGATCCTCCCTGACGCCGTAGTGTAGAACGAAGTCGGTCAACTCCCAAATGGTCGGGCGCTCGGAAGTTGCCCCGAGAGACGGTGGTACCGTATCCAAACTGCTCCGGCGTCAGCCTGCGCCCGCCCTCCGCGATCGACGCACTCTTCAGCCCCAACCAAGTCCGCACCGGCCCCTCCGCCTCGCCTTGCTAGAATGAATCCAGCCATGCCTTCCGGCTCGTCCACATCTCCGCTCCGCCAGGTTCTGGAGAACCATCTCTCGCAGTTGTCGCTCGAAGTGGACAGCCTTTTCGCCGAAGCGCGCTACCGCGCTCGGGGCGAATTTGCCGGCCAGTTGAACCAGGCCGTGCGCCGCATCCGCCAGGCGGCGGATCCCGACGAGATCGGCGCCACCCTGCTGGACGCCGCCGGCGCATTCGCGACCGGCGTCGCGTGGTTGCGCATTGCCGGGGAAGCCGCTAAGGGCGAACGTATCCGCGGCGTGCCGGAGGAAGCGGCCGAAGCTTTCCACGCGCTCGAAATTCCACTCTCCTCCGCGGCCGCCCTGGCCGGCGCCGTCGAGAGCCGCGATCCGGTGATTGCCGCCGCCACTCCGCGGGAAGTCTCGGACGATCTGGCGAACCTTCTGGGGCACCCGCCCGATGGCCGCGTTTCCATCTTTCCAGTGGTCGTGCGCGACCGCGTCCCCGCGCTGCTATATGCATGGGGAAGCGTGCAGGGGCCCGCCCTCGAGCTGCTGACCCAGGTGGCTGCCGCCGCCTGGAGTGCGATTCCGGAGCCGCCGGCGCCCGAGCTGGTGACCATCCAGCCGGCCCCTCCCCAGCCCGCCTCCGCCTGGGACCGCCTTTCGCTCGACGAGCAGCGCATCCATCTCCGCGCGCAACGCTTCGCCCGCGTCCAGGTGGCCGGGATGCGCCTGTTCCAAGCCGACGCCGTGCTGGCGGGCCGCGCCGGGCGCAATCTCTACGATGCGCTCCGCAATTCCATCGACGCCGCGCGCGAGGGCTTTCGCCCGTCCTTCTTCGCGCCCTGCTCGACTATGGTCGATTACCTTCACCTGGAGCTGGTGCAAACCCTCGCCAATGACGATCCGGACCTGCTTGGCAACAACTATCCCGGCCCCATGGTATAGGGTTTTATGCGGCACGGGCCTGCTGGCCTGTGTGGGCTTGTGGGGCGCCGTCGCCGCACCTCCCGCGGATCTCGCCTCTCTGGTCCGCGCCTGGCGCGACTCCCCCACACCCGCCCGGCGCGCGGCCGTCGAATCCTACGCCGCCGCGCATTCCAATCGTCCCAACGGCGCGCTCGCGCAACTGGCGCTCGGCGTAGTGGCCTACGAGCACAAAGACTATCCCGCCGCCATCGCCGCGCTCCGGAAGGTTCGAGAACTGTCCCAGATTGCCGATTACACCGCCTGGTATCTGGCGGCGTCGCGTGTGGAATTGAACGATGCCGCCGGCATTTCGAGCGACCTCGCTCCCACGCACAGCACACCATGGCTCTCGCCGCTCTCCGCCAAGGCATGGCTGCTCGAAGCCCGCGCTCTCGAAACCACCCAACCCGCCGAAGGCGCGCGCATCCTGCGCGAGCTTTACGCCGAGCTGCCGCAGCCCGAAGGCGACGTGACGCTGGCCGATTGCTACCACGCCGCCAACGACCTGGTTCATGCCGCGGAATCCTACCAGCGCGTCTACTATCAATACCCCACCGGCGCCGCCTCCACGCGCGCCGGAGCCGCCTTGCTGGCGTTGAAGGATGCCATGGGCGACGCGTATCCGCCGCCGCTTCCCCGCCTGATGTTGCGCCGCCCCGATCGCCTGCTGGAGCTTCGCGAGTACGCCCCGGCGCGCTCGGAGTACCGGTCGCTCGTCGATCAGCTCGCCGGCTTGGAGCGCGACCAGGCTCGCGTGCGCATCGGAGAAGCCGATTTTCTCAAGGGCGGCATCAAGGTGGCCTGCTCCTATCTCCGCGGCCTCGACCTTGCCGAATCGGAGGCCGATGCCGAGCGCCTCTATGACCTGGGCGAGTGCGCGCGCCGTCAGGCCGACGATGCTGAGATGATGTCTACCATCGAGCGCCTGGGCCGCCAGTATCCGAAATCGCCCTGGCGCTTGAGGGCCCTCGTTTCCGCGGCCAATCGCTACTTGTTGGTGAATCGGCCGGACGATTACCTGCCGCTTTATCGTGCGGCGTACCAGGATTTTCCCGCCGACGCGGTCACCGGCCTGTGCCATTGGAAGGTTACCTTCCACGCCTATATGCAGGGCCAGGCCGATGCCGGCCGCCTGCTCCGCGAGCACCTGCGCGACTATCCCGCTCACTTCACCGCCGGGGTTGCGCTCTATTTCCTGGGGCGGCGCGCCGAACGCGAAAACGATCTCTCCGCCGCTCGAACCTGCTACCAGCGCCTTCCCCAGGCTTTCGAGAACCACTACTACGCCATGCTGGCGCGTGAGCGCCTCCGCAGCCCCGAGATCGCCGCCGCCGCGCCCTCCGCCGAGACCGCCCGGTTTCTGGCGGCCGTCGCGTTCCCGGAACCGAAGCCGGTCCCCGCCCAAAGCGCCGGCGCCACCACCGCGCGCATCGAGCGGTCGCGCCTGCTGCGTACCGCCGGCCTGGGCGACCTGGCCGATTCCGAGCTGCGCTTCGGCGCCCGCACCGATGGTCAGCCGCCCCTGCTCGCCATGGAGATGGCCGCCGCCGCCGCCGCTCCCCACCAGGCCATGCGCATCATGAAGTCGATGGCCCCGGAGTATCTGAACCTGGCCCTCGATCAAGCCCCGCGCAGGTTCTGGGAGCTGCTCTTTCCGCTCCCCTACCGCGCCGACGTGGTCCGCGCCGCGAGCGAAAAGAATCTCGACCCCTACTTGCTGGCCGGCCTGATCCGTCAGGAATCGGAGTTCGACCCGCAGGCGCGCTCCCGCGCCAACGCCTTCGGCCTCACGCAGGTGCGCCCCGCCACCGGCCGCCTCTTCGCCCGCCAGGCCGGCATCGCGCACTTCAGCAGCCGCCTGCTGTTCCAGCCTGCGTCTAACCTGAAGATCGGCGTTTCGATCTTTTCCGCCATGCTCGATCGGAACGGCGGAAAGCTGGAGCAGACGCTGGCCGCCTACAACGCCGGTCCCAACCGCGCAGCCGAGTGGCTCGCCTGGAACACCTACCGCGAGCCCGCCGAGTTCGTGGAATCCATCCCCTTCACCGAGACTCGCGATTACGTGCAGGCCGTCCTGCGCAACGCCGACCTCTACCGCCGCCTCTACCAGTAGCCGCTACCGCCCGGCGTTACAGTAGATACGTGCAACGTCGAACATTCCTGATTCTTCCCATAGGAGCTACTCTGATGCAGGCGCAGACTTCCCCCGCCAACCAGCGGGTGGTCATCGAGCTTCGCTACTTCCGCATGCGCAACGGGCGCCAGGTGGAGCGCACCACCGAGTATCTGCGGCGCGGCCTCTTGCCCGCTTCCGAACGGGCCGGTATCCGGCCGGTCGGATGCTTCAACGCCGTCATCGCACCCGACAGTCCCTTCATCCTGACACTGGCCAGCTACCCGTCCCTGGCCGCCCTCGAAACCGCTCGCGAGAAGCTCGCCTCCGACAAGGAGTTTCTGGCGGCGGCCGACGAATACAATTCCATGACCGAGCTGAGCTACATCCGCATGGAGAGTTCGCTGCTGTGGGCCTTCCCCACTATGCCCACCGTGGTGGCGCCTCCGGTCGGCGAGAAAAGCGCGGCGCGCATCTTTGAGCTGCGCACCTACGAGGCGCCCAACGATAAGGCTCTGGCGCGCAAGATCAAGATGTTTACCGATGGCGAAATCGATTTATTCCGCCGCTCCGGCATGTTGCCCGTATTCTTCGGCCAGACCATCGTCGGCAGCCGCATGCCCAACCTCACCTACATGCTGGCGTATGACGATCTGGCCGCGCGCGACAAAACCTGGCGCGCGTTCTCCGCCGATCCCGACTGGCAGGAGTTGCGCTCCACGCCCGGCCTGTCGGACGCCGAAATTGTGAACAATGTCAGCAACGCGATTCTGCGCCCGTTGCCCTTTTCGCCGATCCGCTAGTCCGGAACACATGAAACCACCAGAGCCGCTGATGAACACCGATCGACGCGGATCAAAAGCAAGATTCCTATCGGCGTTCATCCGCGTTCATCCGCGGCCACTCTTCCTGCTGCCAGAATGATGGAGAGACGCGCCGCTGGAGTAACGGAATGTTGAAGGACATTGTCGACGTGAAACCGCTGGGCGAGTATCGCCTCTACTTGCGCTTCGAGGACGGGACCGAGGGCATCGTGGACCTTGCCGGGCGCCTCGCCTTTCGCGGCGTTTTTGAGCCGCTGAGGGATCCGGCGTGTTTTGCCCTGGTTCGGGTTGACCACGAGTTGGGCACCATCGCGTGGCCCAATGGCGCCGATTTGGACCCCGATGTACTGTACTCGCAGCTCACCGGGATCCCCATCACACTCGACTCGGAGCGGATTTCCGCCTGATGCGCGCCCGCTCGCGCGGCGGTAAAATCAGGCTCTGATGCAGACCACGACACCCGAATCCCTGTATCGCCGCTTGCAGCAGCACCTGGACCGCATGCCGGTCGGCTTTCCGGCCACGCAATCCGGCGTGGAGATCCGGATTCTCGAACGGCTGTTTACTCCCGAAGAGGCCGAAATCGCCCTCGAACTGAGCGCCATCCCGGAGCCTGCCGCCACCATCCACAAGCGATTCAAAGCGCGCATGACCCTCGCGGAACTGAAGCACAAGCTGGGCCAGATGGGGGAGAAAGGGAACATCCTGGCTTGGCCTATCGAGGGAGAAGTTCACTACGCCAAGATGATCTTCGTCATCGGCATGTACGAGCGCCAGTGCAAAACGCTGACGCCCGAGTTCGAGCGCGACACCCGCCAGTACTTTGAAGAAGCCTTCGGGCAGGCATTCCACAACAAGAAGACCACGCAACTGCGCATCGTGCCGGTGAACCGGCAGATTGCCGTGGAACGCAATGTCACCACCTACGACCAGATCCGCGCGCACTTGGAAGCGTCGCCCGGGCCTTTTGCCACCATCGCGTGCATCTGCCGCCACGGTAAGGACCTGGTGGGCGAAAGCTGCAAGCAGACCAAGCTCCGCGACAACTGCCTGATGATCGGAGGGGCGGCGCAGTGGGCGGCGGATTCCGGCACGGGGCGGGCGATCAGCCGCGAGGAAATGCTGGACCTGCTCGACCAAGCCGACAAGGAAGGGCTCGTCCTCGAGCCCGAAAACACCAAGTCCCCGATGTTTGTCTGTTGCTGTTGCGGGTGCTGCTGCGGCGTGCTGCAGTCGGCTAAACACCTCCCCAATCCGGCCGAATACTTCAGTTCCAATTTCTATGCCGCCGTGGCGCCGGACGTCTGCGAGTCCTGCGGAACCTGCGAGGTCCGCTGCCAGATGGACGCGATTTCGAGCCCCGAAGGCAAGGCCGTGGTGGACCGTCTGCGCTGCATCGGCTGCGCGCTGTGCGTGACCACCTGCCCCTCCGGCGCGCTACGGCTCCAGCCCAACGAAAAGCCCAGAATCCCACCCGACGACACCAAGGCGCTTTACATCAAGATGTTGCAGGACCGGTTCGGCCCGTGGGGGATGGCGAAAATTGGAATGAAGAAAATGCTGGGCCTGAAGATCTGACCCGTGCGTGCGATCAAAACTCTTCTGCTGGCCGGTTTCGCTCTGTGCGCGCCACAGATTTTCGCGGACACCTATCCCCGGCAACCGGGCATCGACGTGCAGCATTACGTCTTTCGCGTCACGCTCAACGACGACAACGACGAGATTGTGGGCGAGACCACCGTCGATCTGCGGTTCGTCCAGGACGGCGTAACGGAGTTCGCGCTCGACCTGGCGTCGGCGGCGAACGGCAAGGGCATGACCGTGTCGGAGGTGACGTCGGGCGGCGCGGCCGTGCCATATGTCCATCGGGCCGATCGTTTGGTGGTCACGCTTCCATCGGCGCCGAAGGCCGGGGAGCGCAGGCAGTTCACCGTGCGGTATCGCGGCATTCCCGCGGACGGGCTGCATATGCCCAGGAACAAGTACGGCGAGCGGACGTTCTTCAGCGCCAACTGGCCCGATAAGGCGCGCCAGTGGCTGCCCATGATCGACCATCCCTACGACAAGGCGACCAGCGAATTCCTGGTCACTGCGCTCGCCAGGTACCAGGTAGTGGCGAATGGTCTGCTTCAGGAAGAGATCGACCTCGGTGACGGGCGGCGCATCACGCACTGGAAACAGTCCGTGCCCATCGCCTCGTGGCTGAACAATATCGGCGTGGCGCAGTTTGCCTCGCGTCACTTTGGCGTGGCCGCCGGCGTTCCGCTCGAAACCTGGGTCTTCCATCAGGATCGAAATGCCGGCATTGCCACCTTCGAAATCCCCACGCGCCAGACCATTGAGTTCTACAGCGATCGCATCGGCCCCTACCCGTATGAGAAACTTGCGGACGTCGAGGCCGCCGGTATTGGCGGCGGCATGGAGCATGCCAGCGAGATCTTCTACGGGGAAAAGTCGGTCGCCAACCGGCCGGCTTTCAGCCTGGTGGCGCATGAGATGGCGCACCAGTGGTTCGGCGACTCCGTCACCGAAAAGGACTGGGACGACGTATGGCTCAGTGAAGGCTTCGCCACCTACTTCGCGCTGCTTGCGACCGAGCATTACGAGGGGCGCGATGCGTTTGTGGCGGCCCTGAAACGGAGCCGCACCAGCGTGTTTGCCGCGGAAAACAGGCTTCCCGGCGTCGCCGTGGTCCAGGACAAGCCTTGGCAGGGAATACCAAACCCCATCGTCTACCAGAAGGGTGCGTGGACGCTTCACATGCTGCGCGGCGAGATGGGCACCGAAAAGTTCTGGCAGGGCATCCGCGAGTATTATCGCCGCTATCGCGACAGCAATGCCTCCACTGACGATTTCCGCAAGGTGATGGAAGAGATCTCGGGCGCCGATCTCGGATGGTTCTTCCACCAATGGCTGTACCGCGCCGGTTCGCCCGTGGTCGAGGGTGGATGGCGCTACAATGCCGCCACCAAGAAGATCGAGATCGAACTGGCGCAGACTCAGCTGGGCGACGCCTTCCGGTTGCCGCTCGAAGTGGGCGTTGCCAAGATCGAAATGACCCGGAAACAGCAGCGCTTCGAGGTCCCGGCGGACAAAGAGCCGGCGGAGGTGTCGCTCGATCCCAACACCTGGATACTCATGGCGACACACTTCGGCAAAAAGTGAGCCCCGGGGAACTACTGCGCCTGGCATGGCGTCGAATCACACATGCGACTACTCGTTGCGGTTCTCTTCTGTGCTTTCATTCCTCCGTGTTTTTCCGCGGACCCATCGCTGACCATCTACAACCAGCAATTCGCCGTGGTTCGTGAGACCGTTCCGCTCGACCTGAAGCAGGGAATCAATCGAATCGAATTCAACGGCGCAACCGCTCTGCTGGAGCCGGAGTCCGTCATGCTGCGCGACCCGAGCGGCCGGCGCTTGTTGCGAATCCTGGAACAGAACCATCGGGCCGACCCGGTTTCGCTCGAAGCGCTCATGAAGCGCTACGAAGGCCAAACCATCGAGTTCCAGGTCCGCAACGGAGACAAGGTCGAAACCGTGACCGGCAAGATCGTGCGGGCCGGAGGCGCCGTGCAGTCAGGGGCTCGCGTCGCCTACCCGCCACCCCAGCCTTACACGGCGCAGGCCATCATCGAGGTGGCCGGCAAGCTGCGCTTCGATCTGCCGGGCGTGCCGCTATTCCCCGGCCTGGGCGCTGGAATGATCCTGAAACCGGCGCTCGACTGGACCATCGAAACGGACCGCGCCGGCCCAGTGGATGCGGAGCTTGCCTACGTCTCGGGCGGTTTCAATTGGAGCGCGGATTACAACCTCGTGCAAGGCGATTCCAGCGCGCTCGACATCATCGGCTGGGTAACCATGGAAAACCGCAGCGGCAAGGAGTTCGAGAACGCGCGCGTGAAGCTCATGGCCGGCGATGTCAATAAGATTCAAACGCAACCGAATATGGTCAGGACCGGAGGCGTTATAGGAGGCATTGTCAGCGGAATGCCCGGCGTCCCTCCGGTGACCGAGAAGACCTTCGACGAATACCACCTCTACACGCTCCAACGGCCGGTCACGATTCACGACAGGGAAACCAAGCAGGTGGAATTCGTCCGCGCGGCGGGCGTGAAGTCCGATGTCATTTACATCTACGACGGCGCGAAAATCGACACCAGTCGCTACCAGGGCTGGAATCCGGACATGATTCGCAACGATTCGGGCTACGGCGCGCAGTCCAACCCCAAGGTCTGGGTGATGCGCGAGTTTGTCAACTCCGATGCCAACCGCCTCGGCATGCCGCTCCCCAAGGGAAGAGTGCGCTTCTACCGCCGCGACACCGACGGGCGGCTGGAGTTCACCGGCGAGGACACCATCGATCACACGCCCAAGGACGAGAAGATCCGCGTCTTCACCGGCGCCGCGTTCGACCTGACGGGCGAGCGGAAGCGGACCATCTTTCAGAACGACATGGGCCGGCGCATGATGGACGAAGCCTTCGAAATCAAGGTGCGCAACCACAAGAAGGAGCCCGTGGAAGTGAGGGTGGTGGAGCGCCTGTATCGCGGTACCTCCTGGGACATCTCGACCAGCTCCATGCCATTCACCAAGACAGACTCGCAGACCATCGAATTCCGCGCGCCGCTACAGCCCGGCGAGGAAAAGACCATCACTTACGCGGCCCACTATACGTGGTAGTCGGTGGTGGGGCATGCTTTCAGCTTGCCCTTGGCCTGCCGTGAACAGAACCACGGCAGGCTTCGTCTTCGTAATCCGGGCGCCTGGCCCGCACGTTTTGCTCTATACTGTTCTACATTGCATGAAGCTCGGTATAGAAGCCGATGATAAAGACATTTCGGTGCGAGGAAACCGAACTGATCAGCTTGGGCCATCACAGCAGACGGTTCGGCAATATCGAGACTGTAGCGCGCCGAAAACTGCGAATGATTGAGGCCGCTACCAAACTCGAAGATCTGAAAGCTCCGCCCGCCAATCGGCTGGAGGCGCTCAGCGGTAACCCGAACGGGCAGCACAGCATACGTATCAACGACCAGTGGCGTGTCTGCTTTGTGTGGCGCGACGGAGACGCTTACGGCGTTGAAATTGTGGACTACCATTGAACTCGAAAGGAAAGTAGAAATGGCGAAGAAGAGTCAGGAACTTTTGCCTGCGATTCATCCGGGAGAAATCCTATTCGAGGAGTTCATGAAGCCGCTCGGGCTGAGCATCAATCGGGTTGCCCGAGATCTACGCGTTCCTGTAACGCGCATCGCGGACATCGTTCACGGGCAGCGCGGTGTCTCCTCTGACACGGCCCTTCGGCTGGCCCGCTATTTCAGTACCACGCCGGCGTTTTGGATGAACCTGCAATCGGCGTACTACCTGGAGGTCGCCGGGCGCGAGGCTAAGGGACAGATTGAGCGCGACGTACACCCCCTCAATGCCGTTGCCTGAGACGGGACGCCCCGTAGAATATGAAGCCCAAACAGACTGTTTTCCTGAGTTGAATTACGCCGCGTCTGGGGTCCTTCCAAAACGTCTTATACGAAGCCATCAAGCGCCTTGCAGGAAACTGCGCTCCAATCAGAGAGTCTGTGAAAATGCTTGTCGAGAGGGGTGTTCTAACGCCCATGCCCAGAGGTTCGCTGCCCCCTACCGCCCCAAACCCACCAGCCGCTGGTACTCCTGTTCGGCTTCAAAATCGGGGTCGTGGGGATGCGCCAGGTACACGCCGATCCAGCGGCGCGCGCGCGTCAGGTCGCCGATTCGTGCGAACACCTGTCCCAGGCCGCGGGCGCAACGCGAATACCGCGGCTCGCGCTCGATGTGGAGATCGCACTCCGCCTCCATGTGATCCAGTACGCGTAGCGAATCGAGCGCCTCCACGCCGGGCGGGGGATGGCGCATGAAGACCATGGCCTGCGCGTCGCCGTAAACCAGTTTCCAATCGGTCTGCGCCGGGTCGGCCAGCGCCGGCGCCAATAGGTAGACCAGCCCGTTGGAGTATTCGAAACTGTTCATCACTATCGCCTGGACGCCGTATCCGTCGAGCAATTCTTCGGCGCTCTCGCCGCCGCTGGCATCGTGATTGTAGAGTATCCGGGCGTAGTCCATGAAAGTGGATTCGCTCAGGGCGCGCCCGTCGATGAAGACGCGCTCTTGCGGCCAAAGCCGCCAGATCAGGTAACCGCCGTACTCGTAGGTGTTGAACATGGGTTCGGTGACGTGGTGCGCCAGCAGAAAATCGGCGGCGCCGGCGGGGTATTTCCATTCGGCCGCACGCAGTTGAAAGAAACTGCCGCGGATAATGCCCGCTCCCAGCGCGCCCACCACCAGCGCTGCGGCGGCAAGTTGCGCGAGAACCGGCAGGCGCGGCTTCCACGGGAAATAAGACGCAATCAAGACAGGCGCCAGAAACCCGATCAGGAAGGTATTGCGTTGCGCCGACAGTCCGGCCAGGGCGAACGCCAAAAAGAGCAGCCAATCCACCAGTCGGACCCTGCGGCGCGCCCACACCAGCAGGGCCGCCGCGCCGAATAGCAGCACCGCGAATTCCCCCGGGGGCCAGAGACGCGGAGGGGCCCATTCCAACAACCGGGAGGTCATATAGCTGTTCCGGTAATAGAACAGGATCTGAAGGATACGGAAGCCGTTGGGATTGACGCCCGAAGCCAGGACGGAAACCGCGCTGACGATCCACAGGCGGCGGGCGGCGGGAAGGAGGAGCGCTTCGGCGGAGTAAGCCGCCACCACTACCCATCCCAGGAAATAGCCGCCGTGGCAGTTGGCCCAGATCAGAAACAGCGGCGGGAGTAGCCACATCCAGCGGCGCGTCTCCAGAATTGCGATGGTCGAAGCCAGCAGCAGGAAGGTGACCAGGTACGGCCGGTCCACCGCGAATCCCGCCGCCACTCCGGCGGTGGCGAACGCCGCCGCCAGCGCCCCGTAGAAGCCGCCGCACCGCCGCCAGGCCAGCAGGCCCGCCAGGGCGCAGAACGCCGCCAGCACCGCCGCGCGAAACAGCACCACGCCCCCAAAACCGGCAGCCCGGTAAATCAGGTAGAAGAGCGCCTCAGCCAGCCATTCATGCGTCAGGTTGAAAGCGCGCGTGCGCTCCTCGCCGGCATAGGCAGGGCGGGCCATCGCTGTGGTGTACGCAAACGGATCGGGGACGGGCAGCGAGTGCTTTTCCAAAATGTACTGCCCGGTTTTCAGGTGCCACCAGAAATCCGGATCGGATATTTCCGGCGAGAACCATCCCACCAGCAACACGGCCGATAGCGCCAGCAGAAGCGGACGGAACCCGCGCGGAACGAGCCTCACGCACCCCATCATAGTTCAGGGTGAGGCGGGGTCGCGCGACTCGTCAGCCGCCACAGCACCAAGGCCATGAGCAGCGCCACAACGGAATCCGTGATTTCGGGAGTCCGGCCGGGCAGGTATCGTTGGATCGCTTCCAAGACCGCCAACGAGCCTGCCACCACTACCGCGGCGCGCGCATAAGAACTGCCCTGGGTGCGAAACAGCCAGACCAGAGCGCCGTACTCGAAGGCCTTTCGAAGCAAAATGACCGTGGCGGATTGGCGCTCGGACTCGAACGTGGCGGCGAAGGGAATCCAGGAAAAGGGGTGCGGCGTTGCCGCCAAACGGAAGGGGCTCAACTCGCGCAGCACCGTGGCGGAAGCCAGCAGGAACACACCCGCGCGCAGCCGTTTCCTTTCCGGCAGCAGGCTCCAGAACAGCAGCGCCAGGGCGGCGCCCAGCGCTTCGCTCAGGGTGAGCGAGCGCTCCGCAATAAAAAGACGCACCGGCAGGCAGGCCATCGCAGCCAGCAGCCACCGCGGGCGCATGCGGCCGAAAAACGCTTCCATAGCCAGCGCCGCTGCCATCCATCCGGCGGCGCTCGCCCAGACTTCCACCGCGGAAAAGGAAGCGGTTCCGGCCAGCAGCTCGAGCGCGCCGCGTAATTTCGTATGGCTGAGCAGCGGGAAAAACGGATAGAGCTGATAGCTCGCCCAGCAGGCCGCCAGAAGCAGCGCGGCAGAGCTGTGCCGCCCCGGCTTGCGGCGCGTCAGACTCTCCAACTCGGGGCGGAGAACCAGCGCCGCCAGAGCGCCGGCGGCGGCGCCGGACACGTTGCAGAACACGTCGAAGAGGCTGCACGTCCGGCCCGCGTCGTAAATCTGAAGCATTTCCATGCTGGCGGAAAGCCCCAGGGCAATGAGCAGTGCCGCATCGAATGCCACTAACCGTCCATGGCGCCGGGCGGACGCCAGGAATGCGGCCATGCCCAGTGGAACGTAGAGCAGTAGGTTGATGGCCGCGTCGCGCAACGCCCATCGGTCGATGCCCTGGGGCCACGCGTGCAGCAGCACCCGCAACGGGTTTGCGCCGGAGCCGCCGAAATCGAAATGCCACGGGTACAGGGAGCCGTAGACGATCAGCGCTATGACCAGGAGCAGCAGACGGTACACTAGCGTCTCGCGAAGCGGCGCAGGCGGAAAATCTCGACGAACGAGATATACAGGTTCACCACGCCCAGGCCGCTGATGGCGCCGCGCACGTACATGTTCTCCCAATACCGGTGCCACTCCGGCACGAAGGCGGCGAAGTAGTTGCCCTCCCAATACTCGGTCCAGGGAAAGATCAGCAGGAAAAGTCCGATCTCCAGGCAGAAGATGACGAACACCGCCGCGGACGTCTTGTGGTACCAGCGGTACACAGGCGCGGGCGCCGGTATCGGCCCCGCCAGGTCCTCGCCCGGTTCGGTGGGCATCATGCGGCGCCCGCCGTGTCGAACAGACCCATTTGCCGATCGTATTCGACGGGGTAGAGAGAGCGCGCGCGCACCGGTTCGAAGCTCAGGCGGTGCAGGGGAGTGATGCCGTACTCCTGGATGGCCTGGCAGTGCTCCGGGGTCGAATAGCCTTTGTGCGAGGCCAGCCCGTATTGCGGAAAAACTTCGTCCCACACGCGCATGCAAGCGTCCCGGTAGACCTTCGCCAGGATCGAGGCTGCCGCGATGGCGTGGCAGCGCGCATCTCCCTTGATCAGGGGCTGCTGGGGCAGGGGGAGATCGATGGGCATGGCGTCCGTCAGCAGGAAATCGGGAGCCGGGCTCAGCCGGCTGACGGCCAATCGCATCGCCAGCCGCGAGGCCTGGTAAATGTTGATCGAGTCGATGGTGGCGGCGTCCACGGCGCCGATGGCCCATGCCACCGCGCGCTCGCGGATGCGCACGGCCAGCACTTCGCGCCGCTTCGGCTCGAGCAGCTTGCTATCGTTGAGGCCGCGCACCGGACGGTCGGGCGAAAGGATCACCGCCGCCGCCACCACCGGTCCGAAAAGCGCGCCGCGGCCCGCTTCATCCACCCCCGCTATGGCATGGAAACCCCGCGCGCGCAACTCGCGCTCGAACGTCCCTTCGCACCGGAATTTGCGAACCGTGACTATTCGCGCTCCCTGAGACGGGCAGCCTTGCCTTTCAAACCGCGCAGGTAGTAAAGCTTCGAGCGCCGCGTCCGGCCCGTGCGCACTACGTCGATGTGGTCGATCACCTTGGCGTGCACCGGGAAGATGCGCTCCACGCCCTGGCCGAAGCTGACCTTCCGCACCGTGATGCTTTCGCCTAAACCGGTATTGTTGCGGGCGATCACGGTGCCCTCAAACGCCTGCAGCCGTTCCTTGTCGCCTTCCTTGATCTTCACGTGAACCCGAATCGTATCGCCGGGCCGGAACTCGGGGATTTCGGCCCCCTTGTTTTTCTGAATGAACTTCGTCAACAACGCGTTCTGCATGAGAATTTCCTTAATCTTCTATCTTGACATGCCCGGCCCCTGCCAGCAAATCCGGCCGCAGCCTCGCCGTCTTTTCCAGCGCCGAGTCCTTCCGGAACCTGCGGATCTCCTCGTGGTTGCCGCTCAACAGCACATCCGGCGCCTTCCATCCACGGAAGTCCGCCGGCCGGGTCCAGTGCGGGCAATCCAGCAGGCCCTCCCCGTGCCCCGTATCCTGAAACGACTCGAAGGCCGCGGAACTCTCGTTCCCCAGCACCCCGGGCAATAACCTCGCTATCGCGTCGAGCACCACCGCCGCCGCCAGTTCCCCGCCGCTTAATACGTAATTCCCGATCGATATCTCGTCGTCGGCCAGGTGCGCCGCCACGCGCTCATCCACGCCCTCGTAGCGGCCGCAGATCAGCAACAGCCCGGACTCCCGGCTCAGCCGGTTTGCCATGCCCTGGTCGAACAACCGGCCCTGCGCCGAAAGCAGCACCACCTTCTGGTCCGGCTGGCGCTCAGGCCAGATCGATTCCACCGCCTGGAAGACCGGTTCCGGCTTGAGCACCATGCCCTCGCCCCCGCCGAACGGCCGGTCATCCACGGTCTTGTGCCGGTCCCCAGTCCAGTCGCGCAGGTTGTGGATGCGGATCTCCACCAGGCCCGCATCCCTGGCCCGCTTCACCACGCCATGCGCAAACGGCCCCTCGAAAAACTCGGGGAAGATGGTCAGCACATGAAAAATCACGGCCGGTTCAAGTCCTTCAGGCCTTCGGGCAATTCTACCGCGATCCGTTTCGCTTCCGGATGGATCTCCACACAGATCGCTCGCGCGAAGGGAATCAATAAACCGCCTTCCACCACCAGCAGCCCCGCGCCGCCCGAATCCTCCCAGCCCGAGACGCGCCCCAGAGATTCGCCTGTTCGCCGGTCCACCACTTCGCAGCCCACCAGGTCCGACTGGAAGAATTCACCCGGTTCCAGTGGCGCGCGCTCGCTCATGGGCACGCGCACCTCCGCTCCCGCCAGCGGTTCGGCATCCGAGATCGTATCCACGCCCTGGAACTTGAAAATCAACGTTCCGTTATGGAACCACGTGGATTCCACCTCGTAGCGCTCGGACCCTCCGGAGTCTCCCGGGCCGAACAGATAGACTTCCCGCAGAGCCTGGTAACGTTCCGGTTTGTCGCTCAGGGCCAGCGCCGTGACTTCGCCCCGGTTGCCCCTGGACCTTCCCAGCACGGCCACCGCGACCCATCCGCCTGGCGGCAAGCTCACTCCAGGATTTCCAGCGTGAAGCGGCGGTTCACTTTCATCCCGGCCGCCCCGAGGATGGTGCGGATGGAACGCGCCGTGCGCCCCTGTTTTCCGATTACCTTCCCCAGATCGCTGGGCGCCACCTTCAACTCCAGAACGGTGACCTGCTCCCCTTCCACCTCTCGGACGGAAACCTCCTCCGGGACGTCCACCAGAGCTTTCGCAATGTCTTCGACCAACTGTTTCATTGCCATCCCGCCTCCCTAGGACTCATGGTAGCGCGAACTAGACGCGTGTTGGAACGGGTCGCCCCGCTTCTTACTCAGCCACCGGCTGGGCCACTGCGGCGGGGTTCTTCTCCACCAGCCGCTTCACGGTATCGGACATCTGCGCCCCGTTCTTGGTCCAGTGCTCCAGGCGCTCGTGTTTCAACAGCACCTGCGGCGGACTGGTCAGCGGGTTGTAATGCCCCACTACTTCCAGGTGGCGGCCGTTGCGGGCGCGCTCCTTCTCGATTACCACTATGCGATAAAACGGCTTCTTTTTGGCGCCAAACCGCGCCAGGCGAATCATTAGCATCCGATCTCCAATAATCTTTAACGTCCCGGCAAGTCCCCGAAGGGAAACCCTGCCGGCAACTTCATTTTCCCGAGCTTCCTTCCCATGAAGCCGCCCGAGAAGCTCTTCATCATCTTCTTGGCCTGGGCATACTGCTTCAACAACTGGTTGACTTCCTGCACCGACGTGCCGCTGCCTTTGGCGATCCGCCGGCGCCGGCTTCCGTTGACGATCATGTGGTTGTCGCGTTCCCGCGGCGTCATGGAATCGATGATCGCCACCACCCGATTGATCTCTTTTTCGTCTACTTTGACGTCCTTCAGGTCCTTGAGGATTCCCACCTTGGGCATCATCCCCAGCAGCGATTCGAGCGGCCCCAGCTTGCGGATCTGCCGCATCTGGTCGCGGAAATCTTCGAGCGTGAAATCGTTCTCGATGAGCTTCCGCTGCATCTCGACGGCCTTCTTCTTGTCGATCGCCTCCTCCGCCTTCTCGATGAAGGAGAGCATATCGCCCATCCCCAGGATGCGGCTGGCCGCCCGGTCCGGGTGGAACGGCTCGAGCGCATCGAACTTCTCGCCCACGCCGATGAACTTTAGCGGCTGCCCCGTCACGTGGCGGATGGAGAGCGCCGCGCCGCCGCGCGCATCGCCATCCATCTTGGTGAGGATCACGCCCGTGATGCCCAGCCGCTTGTGGAATTCATCGGCCGACTTCACGGCGTCCTGGCCCGTCATGGCGTCGGCCACAAAGAGAATCTCCACCGGATTAAGCTGCTCTTTGAGCTGCTGCAACTCGGTCATGAGCTGGTCGTCGATATGCAGGCGGCCGGCCGTATCCACCAGCAGCACGTCGCGCCCCGTGTTGGCGCTCTCGCGCCGCGCCGAACGAGCCAACTCGAGCGGCTGCGTCTCTTCCGGCGCGCCCTCGTAGAGCGTCTGCCCAACCTCCCGCGCGATCACCTTGAGCTGTTCGCGGGCCGCCGGGCGGTACACGTCCACCGATACCAGCATGGGACGGTGGCCGTTCCTCGATAGCCAGCGCGCCAGCTTCCCGGCCGAGGTAGTCTTGCCCGAACCTTGCAGTCCCACGATCAGGAATACGCTGGGCGGCTCGTTGGCGAAGCGCAGTTTGGATTCGTGGCTGCCGAGGATCTTGATCAGCTCCTCGTGAACGATCTTGATGACTTGCTGGGCAGGCGAGAGAGCCGTCAGGACCTCCTCGCCCATGGCCTTTACCTTGATGTTTTCGATGAGCTGTTTGACGACCTTGAAATTGACGTCGGCTTCCAGCAGCGCCATGCGGATTTCGCGCAGGGCGCCCTCCATGTTTTCGGCCGAAAGTTTTCCTTCGCCGCGCAGGCTCTTGAAAACCCGCTGCAGTTTTTCAGATAGGTTGTCGAACATGAGAGCGGAACTCCGCCGCGAGCGAACACCGCGGGGACGGTCCCCTTATTATAGCCGGTTATGCCGCCGGAACGATGCGGACACTGCTCGCCGCCATTTTCCCGGTGCGGTCCATGCCCAGTTCGTAGGCCACCCGCGTGCCCGGCCGCAAATCCGTGGCAAGGCCCTCCGCCAGCCGCGAGACGTGGAAGAAGATGTCTCTTCCCCCATCGTCCGGCCGCAGAAATCCGAAGCCTTTGGCTTCAAAGTACGTCACCACCGCGCCAGCCTGCTCCCCCGTGGGCGCTTCTCCGCTGGCGTCGCCCGCCTCCGCGGCAGACTGCCCGGGCCGGGTGCTTTTGTCTCCTACCCCTTGCTTGATCAGTGCAAGGTCGTCTTCGGTCCAATTCGCGGGCTGCGTATTGGCGGGCATCTTGAGGTCCGGATTGCGCTTGCGGGCCTCTTCAAACATCCTCTTTTGGAGTGCGTTCAACGAATATTTCCTTTAGTTCCGGCGGCCCTACGCCGGAACCGGCGCGGCGGCCTTTTTCCTGCGCGAGCCCTTCTTTTCGGCGGGGCGCTCACGGTCGCTCTTTTTCAAACTGCCCATCACCATATTGGTGACGAACTTCTTCTCGCCGTGATCGTCGAACTTGATCACGATTCTTTCTTCACTGCTGGCTAGGACCGTCCCCAGGCCGAACTTCTCGTGCTCGACTTGGGCGCCCTGAGAAAAAGTGTTGGAAGCCATAGATTTCCTGCGCGTTATTCCTCGGATGGATTGCTGCGGGAGACAAAATTATCGGGCAGAAGTCCCACAATGATTGTAGATTCTATCTTAGCATACTGTGGCGCCGCGCGTGTTTACGGTTCCGCGGGCCTGGTCGCGGACCAGTGCGAATGAATGATGCGCCAGCCCTCCTTCTTTCGCTGGTACACCTGGGTGGCGTTCCAGCGGGTTGTCGCGGTCCCCATGTGCCGCACCAGGGTATACGTCAGGACCGCGGTGTCGCCGCTCGCTTGCACCTTTGGCTCGGCCATCTCGTAGCTGTCGAACAAGGGCCTGCCGCGGTAACTCTCAAAGAGCGCTCTTAGCGCCGGCAGGCCATCCAGCCTCTTGTCCGTAACGACATGGAAGTAGGTGATCTCGGGGTCTGAAATCGCCAGGAGCGGGTCGGGATTCCCCATCTGCCAGCCGTCCAACGTTGTGCGCTCCAGCGCGAGGACCTCGCGCGCGGCCGCTTCATCCCATCGGCGGCCGCCAACACGCCGCACAGCGCGGCCGCGACCGCGCAAGCCAGGATTGAGTTCGTCATTTGTAATCCTTTGCCGGCGACTGCTTCTTGCGGTAATCGCCGCGGCTGAAGTATTTTTCCAGCCAGCAGTAGAGAGCGATGAACAGATATCGGCTGCCCATTTCCCCGATCTTGAGCTTCGACATCCCCGTTCGCCGGTTCCGCCAGGTGATCGGCATGGTGGTCCAGGAGTAGCCGCGTACGATGGTCTTCAGGGGCAGTTCCACGGTGAGGTTGAAGTGCGGCGAAAGAAAGGGCCGGCAGCCATCGAGCGCTTCGCGGCGGTAGGCCTTGAAGGCGTTGGTGAAATCGTTGAGCGGAATGCGGAACAGCGACCGCAGAAACAAGTTCGCCATGCGGTTTATGAGCAGCTTGTGGAGGGGGTAATCGATGACGCCGCCGCCGCGGATAAAGCGGGAGCCAAAAACCGCATCCCAGCCTTCGCCCAGCAGTTTCCAATAGCGGACCACGTCGCGGCAATCGTCCGACTCGTCGGCCATCATGATGACGATGGCATCGCCATGGCTCTGGTCAATGCCCAAAGCGATGGCTCTTCCAAAGCCGTTGTCCCCCGTATTTCGCATGGGGCGCAGGGTGGGTACGCGCTGGCAAAGGGCTTCGAGCGTCTGCCAGGTGGAGTCGGTGCTGCCGTCATCCACGGTGACGATTTCGTGCGGGATGTTGTGCAGACGCAATTCCACGTACAGATGCTCGACGGCGGAAGGGATGGCACCCTCTTCGTTGCGGCAGGGGATTACCACTGAAAGCAACTCGAGCGGCTGGTGGGATGTGGGTTCCGGCCGGCTCTTCACAAACCACTCCGCTCGAGCCAGTCCGGATTCCGCCGGGCGTGAGCCGCAATTTCGTCGAGGATGCTCATGATCGGCGTTTCCACCGTCCAGCCGAAGTCCCGCTCCGCTTCGTCGTTGTCCATGGCCACCCAGGGCACGTCGTAGGGACGCTCGCGAGCGTCGGGCTCGGGACGGTGCGGACCGAAGGCGCCATCGCACCAGGCCGTGAGTTGTGCCAGCGAGAGGGAATTCGCGATTCCCCCGCCGGCGGTGTAGATCCGCGGCCCGTCCACCCACGCGGCGGTCATCTGCAAGTCGAGCAAGGCCGCCAGGTCGCGCGGGTGCAGCGCATCTCGGACCTGTTTGCCCTCCCCTCCGAAACCGATGTAGCGCAGCGGTCGCCTGCGCAGATGGGCGTTGATCCAGTAAGAGAAGATCCCCTGATCGGGCGTACCGAACTGGCCGGGGCCGGCCAAGACTCCGCAGCGGTCGATCCAAACGGGGAAGCCGAAGGCGGCGCCCCACTCCAGCGCCAGGGCCTCGGCGGCCAGCTTGGTGCTGCCATAGAGGGACAGCGGCGGGTTGGTGGAGAAGGCGCAGCCGATGCCCTTGGCGGAGACTCCGCGCGGAAGAGGCTGCGTGACGTCCAACTGGAGAGCGTTGCCAACGTCCCGGAGCGGAAGCGACTGGAGGGCCGGGATGGAGTAGACCCGGCTGCTGCTCAGCAACACCAGGCCCGCCCGCGTATCCTTGCAGAGTTCCAGCACATTCCCCAGACCGACCAGGTTATGCTCGAACAGCCGGCGGCTGCTGAATCCGCCCTGAACGCCCGCCAGGACACTGGGTTGAGCGGCGGCTTCGATCACCCAGTCGGCGGCGGGCAGCGGTTCCAGGTCGCTGGCCTGCCGGAGGTCGCCATGGAAAACCGCGACGCCCATGCGCCGCAGCCGCAGCCGGTTGCTCTCCGACCCCGGGCGCATCAGATTATCGATGCCCGCGATCGAAAGCCCCGGCCGCCGCTCGAGAAGGGTCTCCGCTACGGCGCTGCCGACGAATCCACAGATGCCTGTGATCAGGAGCCGCATCAAACCGCCTCGGTGAGCCGCCGCATCCAACTCCCCGCGATTTCCTGGAAGATCGCCGGCAGCGGCTTGGCGATGTCCCAGCCGGGGTAGTGTGCCTTCATTTTACGCAGATCGCTGTAGTAGCAGATGTGGTCGCCAATGCGGTTCTGATCCACGTAGCGCCAGTTCATGGGACGGCCGGTGACTTCTTCGGCCATGCGGAACGCCTCCAGGATGGAGCAGGAGTTCCCTTTGCCCCCGCCCAGGTTGTAGACTTCGCCCACGCGCGGCGCTTTCCAAAACTCGAACATGAAACGCGCCACGTCCTCGGAGTGGAGATTGTCGCGCACCTGCTTGCCTTTGTAACCGAACACTTTGTATTCCCGGCCCTCGACGTTGCATTTGATCAGGTAGCTCAGGAATCCGTGCAGCTCGACGCCGGAGTGATTGGGTCCCGTGAGGCAGCCGCCGCGGAGGCAGCAGGTGGGCATGTTGAAGTACCGCCCGTATTCCTGCACCATTACGTCCGCCGCCAGCTTGGACGCGCCGAAGAGAGAGTGCTTGGACTGATCGATAGGGAAACTCTCCGGTATTCCGTTCTCGTAGGCCGGGTCGGCATAATCCCAGCGCGTTTCCAGTTCCTTCATGGGGATGGCGTTGGGCCGGTCGCCGTACACCTTATTGGTGGACATGTGAATGAAGGGCGCTTCGGGGCAAGAACGCCGCGCGGCCTCGAGCAGGTGGAGAGTCCCCAACGCATTGACCTCGAAGTCGAGGAATGGAATGGCGGCGGCGCGATCGTGCGACGGCTGGGAAGCGGCGTGAATGATGAGGTTGGGCCGAAGTTCTTCGACCAGGGCCAGCACTCCGTCCCGGTTGCGGATATCGAGCGCGGCATGCCGGTAGCCGGGCATCTCGCGCCGCAAGCGTTCGAGGACCCAACTGGTATCGCCTTCGGGACCGAAGAAGACCGCGCGATGATTGCTGTCGATGCCAGTTACCTGGAAGCCTTGACGGGCGAAGAAGAGGGAGACTTCCGAGCCGATCAAGCCACAGGATCCCGAAATCAGGACGGATGGTGTGGGCATGAACGTCGATTATAGCTTTCCGCGACGCGGAACAGCACCGTCACCAACAAGGCGCCGGCGCACCAGATGGCCAGCACAATACCCAGTTCGACGGCGGTGGGGATGTATGGCGTCACCGCCCCTTCGGGCGATGGAATGAACCCGGCGGGGATGAGCACCACGCCCTTGTCGATGGCCAGCGACGCGAACACCGCCGCCGGGGCATAGCGGCTGCGGCCCAGCGCCAGGGCGAGGGCCGCGGCCATGAAGCCGCCGGAAAGCCAGGTCCACGGGCTGTAGTGCGCGGCCTCGCCGGGGATGCCGCTGTAGAACGCGGTGAACACTTCCATGAGGGCCAGGAACACGTTGGCCGTCATGGCGTAGGTCATCACCAGCCGGAGCTTGCGCAGGGCTTCGTCACCGGCGTCGTAACGGAACGCGCGGCAGAGCAGGATGAGCAGCGCGGGACCGACGGCGAAGGCGGAAGCCAGGAATCGCGGCGCCATGGCCGCCGTCAGCCAGAAGGGCCGGCCCGCCAGACCCGCGTAGAGAAAGGCGGTGATGGTGTGGATGGAAACCGCCCAGGGGATGGAAACGAGGATGAGAGCGCGATTCCAGGCGGCTGGCGGTCCTGCCAGAGCGGCGCGCGCCAGAATGACGTTGAGCGCCAGGTAGCCCGTGAGCGCGAGCAGGTCCCAGAACATCAGCGACGAGGGCGACGGGTGAAGCAACACGTTGAGCAGCCGGTCCGGCCGCCCCAGATCGACAAAAACGAACAGCAGCGCGGCCACCACGGAGGCGATGGCCAGCATCTCGCCCAGAATCACCACGCGGACGAAATCTTTCCAGGCGTGCAGGTAGTACGGCAGCACCACCGTGACGGCCGAGGCCGCCACCCCCACGAAGAACGTGAACTGGCCGACGTAGAGGCCCCAGGCCACGTCGCGGCTCATGCCGGTGAGCACGAGACCCTGGTTCCATTGACGCAACCAGAGCAAGACCCCGGCGGCGACGGCGGCGTAGAGAGCGGCCATCCACCACCGGTACGCCCGGCTGCCCCACATCGCATTGGCAAGAACAGTCATGTGGTCTCTAAAGAATGTAAAAGACGTTTGGGCCGGCGCCTAGCTCGGGCTTGCGGCGGAAGGCGTGGCGCGTACGGAGGAGTTGCGCGATGGCGGAAGACGGGTCCGCGGCGTCGCCGAAAACCATGGCTTTGAACGGGCACACCTCGACGCAGGCCGGCTGCTGGCCGCGCGCCAGACGCTCGTTGCAGAAGGTACACTTTTCGACCACGCCCTTTTCGCGCGTGGGATAGGCGGGATCGAGGGTGCGCAGGAAAGAGCGCGGGTCGCTCCAGTTGAAGCTGCGGGCGCCATAGGGGCAGGCGGCCATGCAATAACGGCAGCCGATGCAGCGGTGCTCATCCATCATCACGAGGCCGTCGCTTTCGCGTTTGAAGGTGGCGCCGGTGGGGCACACCTGGACACACGCCGGATGTTCACAGTGATTGCAGAGCACCGGGACGGGAGCGCCGGCCACGGCGGGGCCGGCGCTCTCCTGGCCGAAGGCGTTTTCGAAGCGCTCCTCCCAGATCCACTTGATTTCGCGGCGCCGATCGGGAATCCGCGGAACGTTATGGGCGGCGTGGCAGGCCTGCGCGCAGCGGGTGCAGCCGCGGTCTTTCCAGCACTTCGACAGGTCGATGGCCATGGCCATGCGGCGCGGTTTGGAGAATGCGCGCGCGGCGGCGGCCAGCAGCGCGAGAAAGGCCTGGCGGGTGATCTTCATCGCGGGCTCCGTGGATCGACGTGACAGCTCCAGCACTCCGGCGCGACCGCCACGTACTGGTGGCAGCGGTCGCAGAACTCGGCCTTTTGGTGACAGCCCAGGCAGGTGCGGACCAGGCTCAGCTCGCGAACACGGCCGTCGGGCGCGGTGAAGACGCGCTCGCCGGAGCGCACCACGCGGTCGCGCCAGGCGAGCAGCAGGTCGCCGTGCGAAGCGCGCATGTAGGCCACCGGGGCCACGCACTGGCGCTCGCCCGCCGGCAGCGGCAGCACGAGCGGGCGCGGCGGCGCGGCGGCGTTGCGCCAGAACGGGAAGCAGGCGCCGGCCAGGAACAGCGCGACGCCCGCGGCAATGATGGCCCGCTCAGACATACGCCTCCCCGCGCAGATCGGTGGCGCGCGGTTTCTCGCCTTCGATCACCAGCGCGTTGCCCACCAGCTCGTGAACGCCCGCCACCTCGACGCCGCCGACCCAGTAGTCCAGCAGCTTGGGGAGCGACGCCTTGTCGATGGCGCAGATGCAGGCCAGCAGGTTGACGCCGTGGGCTTCCTTCACCTGGCGGACCGCGGCGGCGCGCGGCAAACCGCCGCGCATGCGGGTTTCGAAATTCTCGTCGCCGCCCAGCCCGGCGCCGCTGCCGCAGCACAGGGTGCGCTCGCGGATGGTGTTTTCGGGCATCTCGAAGAAGCGGTTGCAGGCGGCGCGCAACAGCAGGCGCGGCTCTTCGAGCAAGCCCATGCCGCGGGCGGTGTTGCAGGAATCGTGGAAGGTGACGGCGAAGCGGTCGTTGCGAGCGGGCTCGAGGCGCAGCTTGCCGTGGGCCACCAGGTCGGCGGTGAATTCGCAGATGTGCACGGCGCAGGCGGAGCGCGCGTTCGAGAACACGGTTCCGGTGACGGGCGAAACGGGCGGCTCGAGGAAATCGGGCGGCCCGTTGAGGGTGTTCATGTACTGGTGCAGCACGCGCCACATGTGGCCGCACTCGCCGCCCAACACCCATTTGACGCCCAGCCGGCGGGCCTCCGCGTAGATCTTGGCGTTGAGCCGCTGCATCAGCTCGTGGGAGACGAACATGCCGAAGTTGCCGCCCTCGGAAGCGTAGGCGCTGAAGGTGTAATCCACGCGCGCCTCGTGCAGCACCATGAGGTAGCCGAGCAGGGTGTAGTAATGCGGCGTGCCGTAGAAATCGGCCGAGGGCGCGACGAACAGGATCTCGGCGCCTTTGCGGTTGACGGACGCTTCCACGCGGATGCCGGTTAGCTCCGCGATTTCATCCACGGCGAAATCGAGGGTGTCCTTGAACCCGTGCGGCTGGATGCCGAGATGGTTGCCGGTGCGCTGGCAATTGGCCACGGGTTCCACGATCCAGTTGATGTTGCAGCCCACCAGGTTCAACAGCTCGCGCGCCACCATGGTGACTTCGGCGGTGTCGATGCCGAAGGGGCAATACACCGAGCAGCGCCGGCACTCGGTGCACTGGTAGAAGTAATAGAACCACTCCTTGAGCACGTCAACCGTCAAGTCGCGCGCGCCGGCGAGCCTGCCGAGGGCGCGGCCGGCGGGGGTGAAATAGCGGCGATAGACGGAGCGGAGCAACTCGGCGCGGAGCACCGGCATGTTCCTGGGGTCGCCCGTGCCGAGATAGAAATGGCACTTGTCGGCGCAAGCGCCGCAGCGCACGCAGATATCCATGAAGAGGCGGAAGGAACGGTACTTTTCGAGGCGCTCGCGCATGCCTTGGATGACGATCTCGCGCCAGTTCTCGGGGAGCTTCCAATCGGCGTCGGGGGGCTGCCAGTCGCGCGGGTTGGGCAGGCCCAGGTACTTGAGGTTCTTGGCAGCGCCGGCGTGGGAGTAGGTGCCTTTGCGGAATTGGGCGCCCGGGCCGGGCCAGGGCGCGTGGGGCGGCGCGTAATCGATCTGCACCAGTTCGTCGGGCTTCGGTTCGGCCATGGTCACTGGCGCTCCAGGGGCAGGCCGGCGACCCGCATTCGGTCGCGGAACTCGTCCTCCCACTCGGCGTAGGTGTGGACTTGGGCGGGCGCGAGCCACGGGTTAACGTGCCGGCGCGCGCGCGAACGGTTGGGCAGGTTGCGCGTGGGGCTGAAGAACACGCCCGCTATGTGGGCCAGCTTGGTGAACGGAATAGTGGCGACCAGCGCGCTGGCGGCGAACAAGTGAACGTAAAAGAGCAGGCCCACGCCCACCGGCGCAATGGGGTGAAAGGTGGCCAAACCGAGGGCGAAGCGCTTCACGGCGGCCGCGTCGGTGTGGAACCACCAGCGCATCAGGATGCCAGATGAGGCAACGGTTGCGAGCAAGGCGAGCGGAAGATAGTCGGAGAGCAGGGTCAGGTAGCGCAGACGCGGGTCGAGCACGCGCCGCAGGAAGAGAAACGCCAGCCCCGCGAGCAGGCCGGCGTCTACGAAGCGATTGGCGGGGCCTAGGAGGGCCGGGTCGACGAAGAAGCGCAGGTGGCCGATCCATACCCAGAAGAGACAGACGTGGAAGAGGAGGGCGCCGGCCCAGAGGGAAAGGGCGGGGCGGTAGATGAAGCGGGGGCCTGGCAAGAATTGGGCGCGGGAATTGCGGAAGAGCGAGCGGAACAGGAGCGCCTCGAGGGCGGTGCGGCAGGCAGCGCCGGCGGGCGTCCACGGATTTTCGAGCCACGCGGCGCGGATGCCATCGAGCGACTTCTGCTGGCCGCAGGTGAGCGCGATGGGGAACGGCACCGGCACGCGCGCCCACGCCACCACGCGCCAAACCGTGCCCGCGACGAAAATCGCGAAGGCGAGATACGCGATGGCGGCGGTGACCATGATGCTACACGCAGCCGGTGGGCTTGGGCAGTCCGGCCACCTTGCAGGCGCCCTTGGCGGGGCCCGAGGGGAACAGCTCGTAGATTTGGGTGAGCTTGAAGCCGGTCTCCTTGACGACCTTGCGGACCATGGGGGCGATGCCGAACTGGAGGTAGTAGTTGCGGAGGTAGTTGACGACGACCCAGTGCGCATCGGTCATCTCGGGCACGTCCTCGGAGGCCGCGAAATCGCGGGCCACGGTTTCGTTCCAGAGGTCCGGCTCCTGAAGGAAGCCGTCCTCATCCACCTCGTAGATTCGTCCGTCGTGTTCGTATTTAGGCATAGGTTTATAGCATGTCGATAAAGCCGGACGGGCACTCTTCGGCGCAGCGGGCGCAACCGTGGCACAGCTCGAGCTTGAGTTTGAAACGGTTCCCCTTGGGGGTTTTCTCGAAGCAGCCGTTGGCGCAGTACATCCAGCAATTGCCGCAGCCCATACAGGTGCCGCAGGCGAAGCAGCGGGCGGCTTCGGACTCGGCGTCGGCTGGGGTGAGGATGTGGGTGTGGCGCGGGGAAGCGGGGTACCAGGATGACTGGATGCGGGTGGCAAGAGCGCGACCAGGGGGTCGCGCGCGGACGAGGGCGTCCGCCCCACTGGCGATCAGGTGGGGGAGTTGGGCCAGCGTGCCGCCGGGGTCGGTGAAAACGACATCGCCGGGGGCGGGGTCGGGGCGCAAGGTGACGCCTAGCGCGGTGATGCGGGCGATTTCGAGCTCGAGGATTTCGGCCGGCAGCCCCGGCAGAGAGCGCAGGAAACCTCCTGGCGCGACGGCGTCGAACACCGTGACGCGCCATCCGCGGCGAGCGAGTTGATATGCGCACGAAAGGCCCGCGGGACCTGCGCCCGATATGGCCAACTCGCCGCGCGGGGCGGCGGGAGGGGCAAGCGCGAGGGCGCGGTCGAGGGCGAAATCGCCGAGGTAGCGCTCGAAAGCGCGAATCGCCACCGCGCCGTCCTTGGCTTCGCGCGGACAAGCGGCTTCGCAATCGGCGGGGCAGACCCTGCCGCAGACGGAGGGAAACGGGTTGCGCGAAGAGATCTTTTCCCAGGCGGATTGCGAGTTGGGGGCAGTGAACCAACCGCGGATATCGCCTGCGCTCGGGCAGGCGGCGGTACAGGGCGCCGTCTTGGGGGCGTACTGGGGCCGGTAAGGGCCGATATCGCCGCCAGGGGCTGACAAGCGTCGGATCACCGGCTTCTTCACGGGTTTGAAGAGTCCCGTCATCATGGCCGCAACCGCATGTGCGTCGAGCGCGCGTAGCTCAGACCAGCGTATCGGAAATCGTCGATATGGTAGCGCGTGAACGGGATGCCGGTGAGCTCGAAGAAGCGGGGCCATCCCACGCGCTCGGTCCATTCGCCCAGCCGCTCGAAGCGGCGGGCGTGCCGGGCGTAGACGTCCACGATGTTGGCCACGGCGCTCACCACCTCCGGCCAGCGCGGCGGGTTGTTGGGCAGAAACGGAATAGCCAGCTTGGAGAACTTGGGCTCGCTGCGCGCGTTGGAGACCTTGCCACCCACCCAGATGGAGAGGCCGTCGTTCTCCGGGTCGTTCATCTGCATGGCGGCGCACACGGTGAAGCAGTTGGAACAGTACATGCATTGCTCTTCGATCACGTCTACGGTGCGCTTGCCATCCACCACGGCGGGGCGAATTGCGCCGGTGGGGCAGGAGGCGATGAGGGTGGGGATTTCGCAGGCCTTGCGCAGCGTGTCGTGGCGGATTTGCGGCGGCTTGCGATGGATTCCGAGGATTGCGATATCGGAGCAGTGCACCGCGCCGCACATGTTGACGCAGCAGGCCACGGCCACGCGCAGCTTGGCGGGAAGGTCTTCGCGCGTGAAGTGCGGATGCAGCCGGTCCATGAGGGCCTTGACGATGCCGGAGGCGTCGGTGGCGGCCGAGTGGCAGTGGATCCAGCCTTGCGTGTGCACCACGTTGCTGATCGAATTGTTGGTGCCCCCCACGGGGAAGCCGGCTTCGTTCAGCGCGCGCTTGAGTGGCTCGATGTTGGCTGGGTTATCGAGCAGGAACTCGATGTTGTGGCGACTGGTGAACCGCAGGTAGCCACCGGAGTACTGGTCGGCGAGGTCCGCAAAGCGCCGGATGGTGGAGACGCTCAGCAGCCGCGGCGAGCCGGCGCGCACGGTGTAGATGCGCTCGCCCGATTCGGCCACGTGGCACAGCACGCCCGGAGCCAGCGTTTCGTGGTACAGCCAGTGGCCGTAGTTGCGCTTGATGAGGGGGTGCAGGAACTTCTCGTAGTGCGGAGGGCCGATGTCGGTGATGCGCGTCACTTAGTGTCCTCCTTCTGGAAAAAGACGAATGGGTTGTCGCGTGGGAAGGCCACCATTTCGGGGCGCGGCTCGAGGCCGATGCCGTCCAGGAACGCGGCCATGCCCACGCGCTGGATGAGCTCGCCGATGCGCTCGCGGTTCTTGCCGTATTCGTCCCAGAACTCCCAGATGCGCGCCAGCAGCTCGCGCACGGTGGCCTCGATCTCCGCTTCGGGCACGAAGGGAACCAGCACCGAGGAAAGCAGCGCGCCTTGAACGATGGGGGCCTTGGCGCCGATGAGGATGGCCGCGCCGCGCTCGACGCCCGGCCGCAGCGCCTTGGGCATGACGTTGATGCAGTGCATGCAGCGTTTGCAATCGCGGTTGTCGATGGTGAGATGCGCGCCCGTCCACTCCATACATTGGCCGGGGCAGCGGGCGCAGACGTCGCGCGCGATATCAAGGCCCGCGGCGGCGTATTCGGCGACGGCCGCGTCGTCCTGCCGGATGTCGTCCTTCCAGATGCCGATGATGGAGAGGTCCGCGCGGGCGATGGCGGCCACGCAATCGTTGGGGCAGCCGGAGGCCTTCACCTTGAACTTGTAGGGGAAGGGCGGGCGGTGCATCTCATCCTGGTAAGCCTGGGTGAGGTTGTTGCAGAACTTCATGGTGTCGAAGCAGGCCCACTCGCAGCGGGCCTGGCCGACGCAGCAGGAGGGCGTCCGCATGGCCGAGCCGGAGCCACCGAGGTCGAAGCCGGCGGCGGTCAGATCCTGGAAGGTGGCCTCCAGTTGATCGGTGCGGGCACCCAGGAGGATGATGTCGCCGGTGGCCCCGTGCAGGTTGGTGAGGCCGGAGCCGTGGCGCTCCCAGATGTCGGCGAGAGTGCGCAGGGCGTCGCTGGTGTAGAACCATCCGGAGGGGTGGTTTACGCGCAGGGTGTGGAATTGGGCGACGTTGGGAAACTCATCGGGGATGTCGTTGTAGCGACCGATCACGCCGCTGCCGTATCCGCGCACGCCCACGATACCGCCGTGTTTCCAATGGCCCTTCCGATCCTGGTAGGAGCGTTCGAGCAGGCCGAGCAGGTCGGCGGAGGCGGGGTTATTTTCAGCAGCCCGCTTGATTTCGGTCACGAAGCTGGGCCAGGGACCGGTTTCGAGCTCGTCCAGGAGCGGGGTTGGCTTGGGTTGGTCTTCCGGCATTTTTGAGGTCTCGATAGTCGAAAGAATACATGTAGCACCAGTGCGGGGGAATGTGCAGGGTTGTACACCGGACCGGGTGGTGCGGTGAAATTGGTGAAAGGGAGCGCGGGCATGACCCCTTGAATTTCACTGTTCAGTGCTGCATAATCACTTCTAAAGGACGGTACCCTATGCGCATATTCAAGATGTTGCTGTGTTTCATCGTTGCCACTGCCACGCTTGCAGCCGCGGATCTCCCTTATGCTGGAAAATGGAAGATGAACGCTGCCAAGAGCGATTTCGGCGAGTCCACCGTCACCTATTCACAACTCCCGTCTGGGGAAATGCAATCCACTGCCGACGGGCAATCCTACAAGTTCAAACTGGATGGAAAGGATTACCCTGACCCCTTCGGCGACACCGCCGCCTGGAAATCCATCGACGCCAGTACTTGGGAAACCACCTGGAAGCTGAAAGGCAAGGTCCTTTTCGTGGACAAGCTTAAGCTGTCGGCAGACGGCCAGGCTCTGACCATCAATTCCAAAGGCGCCAAGCCCAACGGCGAATCGATCGACGACACGGTCACCTTGCAGCGCGTTTCCGGCGGCCCCGGCCTGGCAGGCAAGTGGAAAACCAAGAACCTGAAATCCAGTTCGCCAAGCGTCCTGGAATTAGCGCCTTCCGGCGCCGATGGCCTGGTCTATAGAATCCTCGACATGAATATGGCTTGCGATGCCAAACTGGATGGCAAGTATTATCCCTGTATCGGCCCGACCGTCGGTCCCGGCTGGACCCTGGCGTGGTTGAAGAACAGCCCGCCCTCGCTGGAATGGAGCGTCCAGATGAACGGCAAGCCGATGTACAAAGGCGCTTTCACGGTCTCCGCGGATGGCAAGACTCTTACCTCAACCGGCGGCGCAACCGCGACCAACGAAAAAATCAAAGTCGTCTACGACCGCCAGTAAACGGGGCGCGACAACAACTCCGGCGCAGGGCTTCGGACGGGTCAAGCACCTGGCTGCATCGGGATTCCTCAGCGCCATTCCCATTCCAGGAAGCCGGGCTTCGCGTCGCGCATGGCGTTGACTACTAACTCGGCTAGGCCTCCATAGAAGATCCGGTTGCTCTTCCATAGGCCGCGGCGGGCTAGCAGGTCGCGGAACTGGGCCTTGCAGTTGCTGCATGGGGCGCAAATGTACTTGGGGATGGAGGGGTCCATGCAAGCGGCGAACGCACCCAGCACCTGCTCCATCTTTTTGGCTCCGGCGATTTCGAGGCGCCAGTCGAGGAAGGTCTTGCCGGACATCAGGGCAAAGCCGCTGCCGCCGCCGCAACAGTAGTTATCGGTGCGGTTGGGGGACATCTCGCGGATGTCCGGGCAGACGGCGCGGAGCACCTCGCGCTGCGGCTCGGCGATGCCCATCAGCCGGGCCATGTTGCAGGGGTCGTGGAGGGTGACGGGGAAGGCGTTGCGGGCGGGGTCCACGGGGAGGCGGCCGCTCAGCACCAGGTCGCGCATCAGGGTCATGGAGCTCTCGCGCGGGAGATTGAGGTCGGAGGGCAGGAGACGGTCGGCGACGACGGTCAGGGCTTTGTGGGCGTGGCCGCACTCGCCGATCACGATGCGTTTCACCTTGAGCTTGCGGGCGGCCTCGATCTGGCGCAGGGCGACGCGGGCGAACTGCACGTCGTCGTACCAGAGGCCGTAGTTCACGGCGTCGTAGGCGGTGAGGTCGGAGGAGAGGGTCCAGCTCACGCCGGCGGCGGTCAGCATGACGGCGAAAGCGCCGGGGTTCTCGGGCCACGAGAGCACCTCGCCGGCGTTATGGATGAGGAGCACGTCTGCGCCCTCGACGTCCCAGGGGGTTTTGACGGGGATGCCGGTTTTTTCGGTCATCTCCTGGTCGATGAAATCGAAATTGTCGCGGGCGGCGGCCGGGTTCATGCCGGTGGAGGAGCCGGTGCGAAGCTGTACGAGGGAACCCGCCGCGTGCAGTTCTTTGGGCGCGATGCCCATTTCCTGGCTGAACAGCTTGCGAAGCTCATGGGCCACCAGGCCGTTATCGGCGCCCATGGGGCAGGCCTGGGCGCAGCGGCGGCACAGGTTGCAGCGGTAGGCCAGCTCGGCCAGAGTTGCGACCGTGCTCCAATCGAGTTCCACCGCGCCCTGCCAGCGGCGGTGCTGGATGTACTTGAAGTAGAGGCGGCGCAGGATCTCGGATCGGTAGGTGGGGCGGTAGATCTCCTGGCGGCCGCTGCCGGTGAAGATATGGCACGCCTCCGAACAGGTCTGGCAGCGCACACAGTGCTCGACGGTGATGAGGAGCGGGCGAAGGAACGTCCAGTTGTCCTGGCGGCGGAAGAGTTTTTCGAGGCCGCCGAGGAACGCACGCAGCAGCTCGCGCTCCTCCGCCGGCGATTGCGGCTGCGGCAGCGCGAGGGCGGAGTAGCGGTCGGGGCTCACGGCTTCTTCTCCCTGGACGGGGGATTGGCGGCGGCCACATCGGCCCAGGTCTTGACGCCGTCCGCGCCGACGTGCGGGGCGGACCAGTGCGGGGTGTAGAGCAATTGCGCGGCGACGGCGGGGGCGGGGTGGCGGTCCCAGCGGACCTTGTGGTAGGCGAAGTACTTGACCACGAAGTGCGCCATGTGGGTGAAGGGGATGTAAGCCGCCAGCAGCGCCGCCAGGGCCACGCCGACGGCCGCGAGGGGCGGCGCCGGATGGAACGTGAGAACGGCCCACCAGACCGAGGCCGGAGGCGCGCCTTCGAGCGCGAACGCCGCCAGCGGCACTCCCGCCGCCGCAATGAACCAGCCCAGGTTGAAGAGGTCTGCCGGGCTGGTGTAGGGCTTGAGGGCGGGGTCGAACAGGCGCGCGGCGAGCAGCGCGCAGGCGCCCGCCAGCAGCAGAACCAGGCCCGCGAGCGCGGCGGCCTCGGTGAACCGCTCGACGCGGGCCGGCAGCGACGCCACCGCCAGCGCGCACAGGTAGATTCCCATGTGGAACGGGTAGGTGCGGAACCACAGGCTCCGGTTGTGCCGGCATACCCCGCGCAGCAGCAGGATTTCCGCCAGGGTATAGCGGATCTGACCCGCCGCTCCGGGTGGAATCGGGTAGAGTTCCCAGCGCAGCGGGACGGGAGTGCGGGCGTACTTCGCCGCGCGGAATGCGCTGCCGGCCAGGAAGACGGCGCCGGCGAGGTAGGCGAGACAGGAGAGCAGCATGGTCATGGCCATTTCCTCGCCGCCCGCACGAGCGCGGAGGCCCACTCGGGCGTCCCGGTGGCGTGCAGGTGCGTGTAGCCCGCCCAGATGTTGCCGACGATCACGCCGTCCCGGCCATGGTAGCAGCCGATGCCACGCAGGACGGCACAGGCGGTCTCGGGCCGCTGGCCCTCGGCGATGCGCGAGTAGTGGAACTCGTGGCCGCGGAGTTCGGTTCCCAGCGGCAAAAAGGGGTTGGGGCGGTCTACCCGGAGGGTGGTGTACCCGTGGCCCTGCGGGCGAGCGAGCACTTCCACCTCGAAGGGCAGCACACCGGCCATGGGCCAGCGGTCGCCGCGCCATTGGATGGTGCGCGAGAGCGCCATCAACCCGCCGCATTCGGCCCATATCGGCATGCCGGCGGCGGCCGCGGCTCGGATGCCGCCGAGCAGCTCGGTGTTGGCGGCGAGCACGGATGCGTGCGTCTCCGGGAACCCGCCGCCGATGTAGAGGGCGTCGAGGCCGCCGGGCAGAGCGTTGGGGAGGAGCGAAGAAACCGGGACTAATTCAGCGCCGGCCGCTTCGAGGGCCTCGAGGTTCTCGGGGTAATAGAAGCTGAAGGCGCGATCGCGCAGGTAGGCGATGCGCACGCGCGCGGTGGCGGGCGCGATGGTGATCCCGGCCGGAAGGGCGAGCGGTGGAACATCGGCGGCGATGTTCCAGATGGCCGCAAAGTCCAGGCGGCCTTCGGCGAACGCCATGATCTCGCGCTCGAGTTCCGCGATGCCGGCGCACTCGAGGGGAGTGACGAGGCCGAGGTGGCGAGCGGGCAGGAGGTTCTTGTCGGCCCTCGGCAGCGCGCCCAGAACCGGAATGGCGCAGACCTCTTGGATGGCCTCCCGCAGCACGGCGGCGTGCCGCTCACCGGCGATGCGGTTGAGGACGACGCCTGCTATGCGCAACTCCGGGTCGAGCATACGGCACCCCAGAACGGATGCCGCGGCCGTGCGGGTGACCTTCGCCGCGTTGACCACGAGGATGACAGGGGCCGCCAGGGCGCGGGCCAGGGCGGCGGTGCTGTGGGTGCCGCGCGCGTCCACGCCGTCGTAGAGGCCGCGGTTGCCTTCGATGAGGTTCAAGCCTACGGGATCGGCGTGGCGCGCGAAGGAGTCGGCGACGCCATCGAATCCCATGAGGAAGGTATCGAGGTTGCGCGCGGGGCGCCCGCAGGCCCAGCCGAGCCAGGCGGGGTCGATGTAATCGGGGCCTTTCTTGAAGGCGCGGACGGGGATGCCGGCGCGGCGGGCGAGGAGAATGACGGCGAGCGAAACCAGCGTCTTACCGGAATCGCCGGCGAGGCCGGCGACGACGACGCGCGGGCTATTGCGGCTCGCCGGATTGGGGAAGCTGGATATAGGACCCGCCCAGATAGCTATAGATGCAGCGTCCGGAATCGATCAGAATGCGGATCGCCTGGCGGCAATCGTCCTTGCCGCAGTGGGCCTCGCCGTGGCGGGCGATCATGGCCTTGGTGAGGTCGCCCGGCTTGAGATTGCGCTTGCCGGCGCACTCCGCAACCATGTTGAACATGTCGTCGGCGAGGGTTTCAATGGATATGTTCGGAATGGGCACCTCCGGGAGAGTTCATTCTAACAGGCGGCGATTGGAGGCATGGGATCAGCGGTCCAACTCGCCGGCCATGAGGTTATCGACATAGCACCAGATCCAGGCCTCGCCTGGTTCGATGGAGCGGACCAGAGGATGTTTGGTCGCGTGGAAATGCCTGGTGGCGTGCTTGTTCCTGGAGGAGTCACAACATCCTACATGTCCGCACGACAAACAGAGCCGGAGGTGCACCCAGGTGTCGCCGGTTTTGAGGCACTCCTCACACCCCTTCTTGGCCGTGTGGGTGATCTTGATCTGGTCGAGATGCCGGAAGGGTTCAGGCATGTTCAGGTCTCCCAGGTTCAAATCTCCAATGTCGCGCGGTCCCATTTGGCCAGCCGCGCTCCCGCATCATACGTGCTTTCCAAGAACTCGTATAGAGTTTCCTCCGGCGACTGCGCACGGCGGACGTCGTCGTACATCAGAATGAACTCAGAGAGATCGGTGTTCCAACTGGCGGCAGCGGGGCGTACGGGCTGTGTTTCCATGCCGGGAGGTTGCGGCACAGTGTACGAGTAGAATGCCGGATTGTCCACGGCGCCGCCGCCAGGCCAAAAGCCGGCGCTCGAAACCTCGTGCGAATAGGCCGGGCCGCTGATAACGCCTTTGCGCGGCGGCGCGGGGCGCCCGGAAAAGCGCGTGCATGCCAGGTCGAAACTGCCCCAGAAGAAGTGAACGGGACTGCATTTGCCCGTAAACCTGGCGCGGAACCGTTGGAGCACCTTGGCACTGGAGACAAGAATATGCCACAGACGATTGGCGTACTGGGGGTCGTAAGAGCCATTGGCGTAGTCGCGGTCGAAGGGAACGGCGTCCGCGACCTCCTGGGGCATGAGATTGATTTCGACGGCGATGCCCAGGGATGCCAGAGCCTCGAATATGCCGCTGTAGAAGTTGGCGACCGACTCGGCCTGCAATGGCCGCGACGCGCGGGGACCTTGGCTGGTGGAGATGTCTACCGCATGCTTCTCGAAGTCGAACTGGATCTCGAAGACGCCCGGCGGGTAGGGCACTGGTCCCGTGGTCAGCCCACGGGAGTTGACATATAGGGCGACGTGCCACCAATGATTCATGGGCGGGGAGAGCGCCATGCGGACCTTGCCGACGATCTGCGTCCACATGTGAAGGGTGCGGCAGGTCGTCCGCCATTGGTCCAGGGGCAAAGGTGGCCAGCTCTCCGAGTGACTCATACTCTCTGTTGAAGCCAGTTTACCTCAAGAGCAGTGGTCTGGTATATACTGATTGAAAACTGGGATGCGTCGAGAGGGGGTTCCAAAATGATGGCAACACGGGCGGCGGCGAGCAACCGCCGGAAGTTGGTATCGCGGCTGATGGAGGCCCGCGTGGAGACGGACGCGCTCTTCGGGATGGTCCAGCCCGAGGCGATGTACGACCGGCCGATTGCGGAGCGGCATCGCATCGTCTTCTATGCCGGCCATCTGGAGGCATTCGATTGGAACCTGCTGAGCGGCGCTTGCGGGGTGGAGAGCTTCCGCCCGGACTTGAATCGGCTCTTCGCGTTCGGCATCGACCCGGTGGGAGGGGGTCTGCCGACGGATCGGCCACGGGACTGGCCGCGCATACAGGACGTGGACGATTATCGGAACCGCGTGCGCCAGGCTCTGGACCGGACGCTCGAGACCGCGCCTGTGCCGGATGAGGGCGAGGTGTCGTTCGGACACCTGGTCAATATCGCGATCGAGCACCGGTTGATGCACGCCGAGACCCTGGCCTACATGGTTCATCAGATGCCATTCGAGCGGAAGAGGGGCGAAGGGGCGCGGCGGGTAATCGAGGCCGGTCCATTTAAGCCAGAGTGTGTGCGAGTTCCAGCGGGCCATACTACGTTGGGACTAAGCCGCGAATCGGAGTCGTTCGGCTGGGACAACGAGTTTGAGGCCCACAGCGTCGATGTCCCGGAGTTTGCGATCGACAGATACAAGGTCACGAACGGTCAGTTTCTCGAGTTTCTCGAGGCGGGAGGCTACCACGAGCGCGCACTCTGGGCGGCGGCCGACTGGGAGTGGAAGAGCGCGCAGGGGATCTCACATCCGGTGTTCTGGGTGAGGCGCGGCGATGGGTGGGCATACCGGTCGATGTTCGATGAGATACCGCTGCCGTTGGACTGGCCGGTATATGCCAGTCACGCGGAAGCGAGCGCGTACGCGCGGTGGGTGGGGAAGGCTCTGCCTACAGAGGCGCAGTGGCACAGGGCGGCGCACGGCACCGAGGAAGGCCCGTATCCGCCTTCGGACGCATGGGACCCGGCGCCGGTGAACGCGTGCGCGCCGGGCGTGAGCGCGTTTGGCGTGGTCGGGCCGATCGGCAACGGATGGGAGTGGACGGCGACAGAGTTCGCGCCGTTCCCCGGATTCAGGCCCTTCGCGTGCTACCCCGGGTACTCGGCGCAGTTTTTCGACGGCCAGCACTACGTTCTGAAAGGCGGAAGCGTGCGGACCTCCGGGTGCATGCTGCGCCGCAGTTTCCGCAATTGGTTTCAGCCCCGGTATCAATACGTCTACGCGGGGTTCCGCTGCGCGAGCGATGCGGACTGAAGGAGAAATTCGAGATGGCCCCATGCGTGAACGTTTCGATCGACCCCGCGGCGCAGTTCGTCTCGGATGTACGCGCGGGGCTGTGCAAGAAGGGGCAGAAAGAACTTCCGTCCAAGTACCTGTACGACCCGCTGGGATTCGCGCTATTCGAAGCGATCACCCTGCTTCCGGAGTATGGGCTGACTCGCGCGGATGAACGGCTGCTGCGCCGGCATGCAAAGGAGATGGTGGGGCACGTACCGAGTCCGGCGCTGGTGTCCGAACTGGGAAGCGGCAGCGGAAGAAAGACGCGCTGGATTCTGAGTGCGTTGTGCGAGTGCGAGCCAGTAGCCTATTACCCGATCGAGCTCTCGCGAGCGGCGCTGGATACTTGCGAGTCCGAACTGGGGGACGTGGGATGCGTCAGCATCGTGGGGGTGGAGCGGGAGTACCTGGACGGGCTGCGCGAGGTGGCGGCGCTGCGGGGGGATGGAGCAGGCCTGCTGGTGTTGTTTCTGGGCAGCACGATCGGCAATTTCGATGCGGGGGCGGATGCCCGTTTTCTGAGCGAGGTGCGAAGCGTTCTGGCGCCGGGCGATGGGCTTCTGCTGGGCACCGATCTGTTGAAGAAGCCAGAGCGGATGTTGGAGGCTTACGACGACCCGCTAGGGGTGACGGCGGCGTTCAACCTGAACCTGCTGGGGCGGATCAACCGGGAACTGGACGGCGAGTTCGATCTTCGGCAATTCGAGCACGCCGCCCGGTTCAACGAGGCGACTTCGAGTATCGAGATGCATCTACGGTCGAAGAGGCGGCAGGTAGTGCATGTCCGGCGAGGCGGCTTCGCAGCGACGTTCGCGGCGGGCGAAACCATCTGGACGGAGAGCAGCCACAAGTACACTCGGCGAGAGATCGCGGAACTGGCTGTTGCGTGCGGCTTTCGCGTGGAGGCCCAGTGGGTGGACGATGAGTGGCCGTTCGCGGAGAATCTGTGGGTGGCGGTGTGATCCGGGACGCGGCAGGCAGGAGTGCCTGCGCTACTTTGCGGGTCTGGAGTGATCCAGGCATAGCGCTACCAGGTCGGAGATGTTCGCTTCGCCTGCGCACATGACTGTGTCGGCGCCGCCCCAGTAGATTTTGACGGTTCCGTCTGGCTCCGGGACGGCGCCACAGGTGAAGACTACGTTGTGGACATAGCCGGTGATTTCCCAGGGATCTTCGGGCTGCAAGATCCACGAATCGCCGACTCCGATGACCTTGGTGGGGCTCCGCAGGTCATGCAGAGCGACCCCCAAGCGGTAGACCGATCCGGCCATGGTCTGGAAGACGCCGTGATAGATGGAAAGCCATCCCTGGTCCGTCTTGATGGGCGGCGCGCCTGGACCAATCTTCATTTCGTCCCAGTGATAGGGTTCGGGCCGCATGATGAGTTGGGACTCGCCCCAAAAACGCAGATCGGGAGAATAGGAAATCCAGATGGACCAGGGGGCGATTTCGGAATGGGGACGGTCGAGGCGGGCATAGAGCCCATCAAACTTCTCGGGGAAGATCACTACATTGCGATAGTCGGCCTCGGTGATGAGAGAGAATCTTTCCACGCGGGTGAAGTCCTTGGTCTTGGCGAGGGCAATGCGGACGCCATTGCGCGAGTAGGCGCTGTAGGTGATGAGGTACTCGCCATCCAACAGGGTCACGCGGGGGTCTTCGACGCCGAACTCTTCATATGCGCCAGAAGGGGTGAGAAAGGGCTGGGGATCGGCGGTGAAGTGGAATCCGTCGGGGCTGCGGGCCAGACCGATGATGGACCGGCCGGTGCGGAGATGGGAACGGAACAGCATGATGTATTGGTTCGCATGCTTCACCACGGCTGCGTTGTGGACGGTTTCCACGGGGTAGGGGATATCGGCTTTGGTGAGGATGGGATTGTGAGCGTATCGTCTGATCATCGGTTNNACCCGCTGGCGGCAGGCGCGGCGATCGATTTCGCCAAGGCGGTCGAGGGCTTCGACGGCCTGGTGGACGTCGTGGACCAGGAAGCCCGTTTGGCCGTCTGCGATCACTTCACGGCAGGAGCCGAGGTCCATGGCGATGACGGGGACGCCGGCGGCATTGGCTTCCGCCAGGACCAGTCCGAAACGCTCGGGGATGGTGTTGAGATGCAGCAACGCGCGGGCTTGGGAGAACAAGGCGTTCTTGCCGGGCACGTCCACCGGGCCGATGTAGCGGATGGCCTCCCCGAGGTGAGGCTCGACCTGCTCGCGGAAGTATGTTCGATCCTGGATGATCCCCGCGATCAGCAGCGGCAGGCCGCTCAGGCGGGCAACTTCGATGGCCAGATGAACGCCCTTGTCGGGGTGAATGCGGCCGAGGAACACCAGGTGACGGCCGCCAGATTCCAGGAGCGGGTACAAGGAGAGGTCGATGCCGTCATAGACCGTGGCCAGGTAATTCAGGCCGGGGGCGCGATCGGAATTGGAGATGGAGACGAAATAGCCGTCGCGGTACTTCTCATAGACGGGCATGATTGCGGGCGATGAAAACCCGTGGATCGTGGTGAGGACCGGCGTTTTCACGAGCCTGGTGTAGGCGAGCGCCATGAAGTCGTAGTGGCTGTGGATGAGGTCGAACTCGGCAGCGTGCTCGAACACCTCGGAGATGTGAAGGTACTCGGCTACTTTGGGATCGATGGCGCGATCCTCTTCATACCCGTGATCGACCACGGCATGCAGGTGAGCGCGGGTCACGGAATCCCCGGTGGCGAACAGCGTCACATCCCAGCCGCGGGAAACCAGTCCTTCGGTGATGTTGCCGGCGACGGTCTCCCAGGCGCCGTATTGGCGGGGAGGTGTTCGCCAGGCGACGGGCGACAGGATAGCCACTCTTTTGTGGGGAACGGTCATTCGGGTTCCATGGCGGCCAACACCTCGGCGAGCGGGACGGTTGAGAAACCCGTGGCGTGATCGGCCAGGCCATAGGGAATGATCAACTCGCTATTGTGGAGCAGAGCGCCGCAAGTATAAACGACATTCGGCACGTAGCCTTTCCGCTCGTCCCGATTCGGCTGGAGCAGGGGTTCGCGGAGACGGCCAATTACTTTGGCGGGATCATCGCGGTCGAGGAGGAACGCGCCGATGCAGTACTTCCGCATAGGGCCGACGCCGTGGCTGAGGACCAGCCATCCAGCATTGGTCTCGATGGGAGATCCGCAGTTCCCGAGCTGGACCAGCTCCCAGGGAAAGGCGGGTTTGAGGAGCACGCTACGCTCATTCCAGAAGTGGACGTTGTCGGAAAACATCAGGTAGATGTTCTCGTTGTCCTGGCGGGAGAGCATGGCATAGAGGCCGCCGATCTTCCGCGGAAACAGGGCCATGCCTTTATTTTCGGCGGCCGGACCATTCAGGGTAATGAATCGAAAGTGGAAGAAATCGGAAGTTTCCACCAGCTCCGGCACGACGACCCTGCCATCGTAGGCGGTGAAGGTGGCGTAGTAGACGTGGGTGCCGTCATCGTTCCGGAAGCAAACGAAGCGGGCGTCCTCGATGCCGTTGCGTTGCGAGGGCGTGGCTGGGAATAGTATGCGCTCGCACAACTGCTGCTCCGGCTGGAACTGGACCTCGTAGTTGGAGCGGGCCAGCATCCAAATCCCCTGTGCCTCCTCTTGATCTTCCTGCGTCATTCCATCCGGCAGGCGGAACTGTTGGGTTTGGAGACTGGCGCGAAGTTCTTCCAGTGCAAACGACTCCCCAAGCTTGTTGATGACCCGGCGCGTGAATTCGCCGATCAATCCCAGCTCGGAGAGTTTCCGCGCGAAGAGCGCCTTTTCGTACCGGGGATTGGGGATCTGGCGTGGCTCGGTGAGGAAGCCGGTGGTGGATAGCACCTCGATCCGCTGATCGGGATGGATGATGCCGGTTCGAAACGTAATGGAAGAAACGTGCCCTTCTCCGGTGGCGCGGAGACTGAGAATGAAGCGGAGGGCGCCAGTTGGCAGTCCGGTCTGGTCGGGGTGCGGCACAATGGAGGGATTGAACAGCGCGGCGGATTCCAAAGAGTACTCGGCCAGGAAATAGGAGCCGATCAACAGCCGCCTTTGTTCGGAAATATCGCCATCGGCCGACAGCCATTCGTGGATTTGTTGACAGCGTTCCCGAAAGACTTTGCGGATCTTGTGGTGCCGCTGGGAGAATTCGGCGGAGATTCCGTCCATAAGAGCGCCGACCTGATCTTCGGGAAGCAGCATGATGCGGTCGACGATGCCGCCGACGCGTTGCGAATCTCCCGGGGTGAAGGGGCGCAGAAGCACGCGCGACTGGTCAGGCTTGAGGATGGTGGGGGTGCGTTTGAGGTGGATGGACATGGGGGTGGGAAGTTAGTCCGCGACGGCGATAGGCTCCTTGAAACTGGTCAGTATGTTTTGCGCCAATTGCATTTCCGCCAGCGAGAGCAGGAAGGCCAGGGTGGATTCCGCTCCCAGGTTCCCGTTGACCCGATCCACATGCAACCCGTCGTGGCAGCCGCCAGTCGCGGGAGAGTAGAGTTCGAGGCCGAGATCGTTCCAGCCGATGAACCAGTCGAAGGCGCGTTGCGCATGTTCGTACCACCAGAAGTCGGAAGTGGCGCGATAGGCTTCCAGGCAGGCCGAGACGGTTGCCTGGGCCTCAACGGGCTGCTGGTCGAAATTGGCGCGAGTGCCGCCGCGGCGGTAGAAGCCGTTGCTGCCAATGGGCCGAAAGTGACCCTCTTCGGACATCTGCAATTCGGTCAGCCAGCGCAGGGCCTGGAGTCCGCGATTGAGCACGGCCGGTTGCCGGGTTGCCTGACCGGTGACAATCAAGGCGTGGGGGAGCTTGGCATTATCGTAGGACAGCTCGTCTTCAAACCACTGCCAGTCGGCGTGGGCGCTGGCTTCGAAGCGTTCCATGAGCCGGCAAACGAGTGTCTCGCGGGTTTGGTTGACGAGGCTGTCGCCGCTCAGGCGGCGCAGGTATTCATGGATGCCGATCAGACCGAAGGCCCAGGCCCGCGGTGAACTGAAGCCGGTGAGCGCGGGCAGCGCCAGCGCGAAGAGCTGTCCCGCCATCATATGGAAGCTCCGAAAGGGCGAACGCCCCACCCCTATGCCCAGCGCCCAAAGCGCTCTCCCGTGACAGTCCTCCGATCCCTGTTCATCCAGCCAGCGCCGGTCGAAGCTCAGGTGGTTGTGAAAGCGTTTCGTTTTGAGATCGAAAGCATGATGGAGGAAAGCCGCGGAGGTGGTGGCCAGTGTCCGCACAGACTCCGGGTCCTGGCCCAATTCACCGAGTAGCACCGCGAGGACGAAGGCGCGAGCGTTATCGTCGGTGCAATAACCTTCCGAAAAGTTCGGAACACTGAAGACAGCGCGTTGGAAGACTCCGGTCGAATCGGTCATGCGCGAGAGATGACTCAGCTTAATGGCCGGCAGTTCCCGCGGCTTCTGGTCGAGCGTCTTGGTGGCAAGAGACTTTCGCGACGGCGCCGCCACTTCCAGCCGGGCACACTCGAAAGAACGCATATACGTCTGCGCCACGTTGCTCCAGACCATCTCGCGGCCGATCCGGTAGGCGTTCTTGCGAATGGCATGGCGGCGGGTGTCGTCCCGCAGCAAGCCGGCCACTTCACGCGCTATGGCCGGGGCGTCGCCGAATGGCACCAGCACGCCGCGGTCTTCCGCCAGCAATTCCGCGGCGTGCCAGTATGGCGTGGAAACCACTGCTTTGCCTGCGCCAAACGCGTAGGCCAGGGTGCCCGACGTGATCTGCGCTTCGTTGAGGTAAGGGGTAATGTAAAGGTCCGCTGCGCCGATGAACTCCTTGAGATTCTCAAGGTCCACGAACTGGTTGTAGAAGATGACGTTCTTGTCGACCTTGTTCTTCTTAGCGAGAATTTCGAGACCGAGCCGGTAAGCTTCTCCATGCTCCCGCAGCTCGTTGGGATGGGTGGCGCCGAGGACAATATAAACAACCTCGGGGAACTTCGCCAGAATCTGCGGCAGAGCATTGAGCACATTCTCGATGCCCTTGTTCGGCGAAAGCAGTCCGAAGGTGAGCAGCACCACCCTGCCTTCCACGCCGAACTGGTCCTTGAAATAAGTGGGATCGACGAAGCCCACGTCGGGAATGCCGTGGGGGATGAGATCGATCTTGGCGGGGGGCGCCTGGTAGATCTCGTGGAGCATCTGTCGTCCGCGCTCGGCCATGACCACGAGCCGGGTAGAGAGTGAGATTAACCCCTCCATCACGCGCCGCTGGTCGGCTCTGGGATCGCGCAGGACGGTATGAAGCGTAGTGACAACGGGCATTCTCAATTCGCGCAGGAGCGCCAGGATGTGACCACCGGCGGGGCCTCCGAAAATGCCAAACTCGTGCTGCAGGCAGACGATGTCGACGTTGTTGATGTTGAGGAAATCGGCGGCTCGCAGGTAGGACGACAAGTCCTGCTCCTCGATCTCAAAGCGAACCACCTCGGGGTACTGGTAGCCACCGGGGATATCGTTGACCGACACGGCGAAGCACTGGCTTTGGGGATGGGCGCTGGCGACGGCGGCCAGCAAGTCGGACGTGAACGTAGCGATGCCGCATTTGCGCGGCAAGTGGTCGCCGACGAAAGCGATTTTGTGGACCTTAGAAATGGTTTTCATTGGGTCAACCCGATTCTCCGGTCTGCGCGGCGGGCGGAAAATGAAGCGGATCCCTGAGGTTTTGCAGCTCCCGGTAATAATAGATTGGGGAAGGCTGCTTTTCCTTGAACTTCAGCGCCTTCAGGAATTCGATTTCCTCGGCGGTGGCATCGCCACTTAAGGCCGAATCCTGGAGGAATTGTTCCAGCCCCGGTTCTACGGCGAAGGGCCGTGGAGGCTGCTGTTCGGCAAACTCAAATCGCTTCAGGCTGCCTGCCGCAAGCCGGCGGTTGAGGACCACTCCCATGCCAAAGGTAATCAGGTCGATATCCCAGGAGTCGATGATCGGATCGAGGAAGGAGATCCAGGTGGCGGCAGAGAGGTTAAAGACATCCGTGTCCAGGAACTCGAGGATGGCAACGCGCATTTGCTCATAGCTGCGGCCGCTGAGCTGGGCCATGAGGCGCAGCCACTCTTCACTTCGCAATTCCTCCCTGGCGACTCCCTGGGCGACGTCCAGAAGTTTTTGAGTGACCAGGCGTTCGAGTTCGCCGAACGGCTCCTTCTCAAAAATCCTGCGCAGTTCTTTTTGCCTGGCGGAATCGCATTTGCGTAGAATCAACTCGCGACACTCTTGGAACAGAGGGCGCGGGGGCTCGGCCGCTTTCTTTCTCAATTCCTCCTTACGCTGCAGGTCCGCCAGATTCGAGAGTTCACCGCTGGGGAGCCTCAAGGCCCTGCCGATCTTTTCGTAGATGTCGGTGCGTCCAGGCGTGGGAGGAGCCTTCTTGCGGGCCAGCAACTGTGAGATGTACGATTCGGTCACCTGAGCGGCAGCAGCGAGATCTTTCTGGTCGAGGCCCAGTTCCTTTAAGCGGTGCTTGATCAATAGGGAAACGTCCACGGATGGTCCTGATGGCTCTAGTTAACCAAAATCGGTCAATTGACCTGTATTATCTTGGCACAAACGCGCTTGACAAGCAAGTTTACTTAACTGATAATAGTTAATGAATGAGGTTGCGGCTCTAACGGAGGCGGTGGTTGCGGTGTCGGCTGGAGAAAGAGGATCAAAGATGACTACTTTAAGAGAATTGCCGGAGGCATTCCGCAAAGGCGACGAAGTCGTGCTGGCCCAGGGCACATACCAGGGCACGCCCGGGGTTTTTGTCGGGCTGAAAGAGGACGCGAAGTGGGCGGACATCACGGAGCGAGATGGCAGCATCCGCAGCCACCCGGTGACATGGCTCGAGCATTCCGCGGAGGCGGTCCCAAGTTCCACGACCTGACGACCTCGACGAGGCACGCCATGACAGACGCCATCGCAGCGGGGAGCATTTTGATTCAAGAAGGCACGCATCTGCCAAACTCCCAACCGCTCCAGAGAGAGTCTCCTTCGAGTGGATGGGCAGCGGTCGGAAGCTCTCGTGGCGCGTTCGAGAAGGAAGTACGGGAAGCAGGATGGACCTTTTTCTTCATGGCGGGGGAGATCAAGGCGACGGTTTTCGGATTCGACAGGCAAAAGACACTACGCACCGCGGTGAAGCGACTCATCAGGAACGTGAAATCGCAGAATTGCAACAGTATCGAGATTACGCAGGTGACGGGGAAATCATTTCTGAAACTGCCCTATGTGAGGGTCTCCGCCCACCCGCGACATCTTCAGAAGGGGCTGGTCTTCGACCAGGCTTTTTACAGCTCGATCTGAGTGGAGGCTGGCAGCAACATGAACAAGAGGCTATTGAAGCGTCATCAGCGCCAGGTTTCGCGCGCGAAAGAGCGGGTCAGAGTGTCGGAGCCCGACCTGAGAACACCGGAACAACTGAGTGCCGCACGGGAGGTAAGCCGGAGTGTGGCCGGGCAGCACAACGTTCCCCGCGCGCCTTACTCCAGGCCGTCCCTGGGAAATCAGGCCAAGCCTGCCACGGACAGCACGCCGAAAGCCGGTACAGAGTCATGATCCGCGCCACGGTAGGGCTGTTCTCGACACGCTGTCCATATTGCAGATCGATCGATTTCAGAAGGGTAGGCGCCCGAAATGCCATCGAGACGGCTTTCCGCTGGCTCCTGCAACCTTGCCGGTGCGGTCTTTGCGGCCACCACTTTTTCCTATTCCGATGGCAAGCTCTCATCGGGGACACGGCGTAAGGGATGGAATGAGGATGGCGGGGACGACGGGGCTCGAACCCGCGACCTCCGACGTGACAGGTTTAAGGTCTGGGCTCGCCAAATCAATGATTTACCTGTGCTTTCAGTAGCTTGAGGGTGTCACGGGCCGACATGGATCGCCATAAAACGCCCCAAGACGATACATTTAGTTCACGCCTACTTCACATGCGCTCAACCTCCCCATTCCGACTGTGCCGGACGTGAAGCCAAGCCATGCGGAATTCCTACCGGGGTGTACTCTTGCATTCTACTTTAAGAAATTGGAATTCCCCGCGTTGACCGCGACCATATCTGGAAGTCAGGTTGGAGCACGCGGGAAATTCCGGGAATTATTGCCTTGCTTGGTTACCAGCGGAAAACTGGCGGGCCAACATGGTCGCGTCGCGCTCGTACCGCCGAAATGTTGCTAACGGAGCCTCGGATGCGCGTGAATAGGACGGGTGGCGGGCCGTCTGGGGATTCCGATGATGTCGATCAGTCATTCCGATCTCATGCCGATCAGATCGGAGCGAAGCGACGCAGGCCTCTCTCAGTGTGAAACAGTGATCGACATCCGTCAAGAGTTTTGGTTCTTTTCTTTGTCTTGATGCCGCGAGAATTTCGGGTTTTCGGTTGTTTGTGTTTTTGGGCGCTGACGGAAGGAGCCCGTAGGGCGACTGGAGTTAG
>PMYB01000080.1:0-143 GCA_003170915.1 Bryobacterales bacterium
GCGACGGCGCCGTTAGGCGTCAGGTTAAGGCCAATGCCCAGGCCATTGTGGCCCAAGGCCAGCGCCGAACCTTGCGCCTCCCCCCAGGTTCCGGCGGCGCTCCGGGTAAAGATGTGGACATTGTCGCTGGGGCCGCCGGCCAC
>PMYB01000080.1:169-2799 GCA_003170915.1 Bryobacterales bacterium
TGCGTCTTGACCGGCGCCTGCTTGGAAATGTCGTAGATGAACACATACTCGTTCGAGTCCGGCGTGTACCATGGGTACGGCGGCGCTGGGACGCCCAGCGAGTAGACGCGGTTGAACCCGCTGGTCAGAACCAGCATGGTCTTACGATCCGGACTCACCACAGAGGTGGCCGCTTGGCTGGCCAGCCAGTCTGGCCGGTCGGGCAGATCGGGGTTCAGCATATCGAACCGGGAACCCTGGGGCGCCAGCGGCGTAATCTGTTGGCCCATGTTGGGCAGGTCCTGGACCGGGACGCTGGACTGCGCATGGGCCAGCGCGGCCGAGACGACCAACGCCAGCGCCAGACCAGCCGCTAAGAGTGGGAAACGCTCGTAAGCTTCTCTTGTCATTGCGTTAAGCTCCTTTGGAGCGGGGGGTTTCAGCCACAGTTGGTAGCTGTCACTGACTTCATATCGGACAAACCGACCTTTTCCAATAGAGTGGTGGCGGGCGCGAGCAGGTTAAGATTGCTATGAATGGTCCACTTGCGATCCGACCTCACGCCGGCGGCCCTGGCGCCTAAACTGCACCGGCTGTTCGAACTATCCGCCGCCAAGATCCGCTCCGTCGAGAAGTCCTGGGAGCCGTCCCGGGGCGCGCCGGTCTTCACCGTTCGCGGGCAGTACACCAGCCGCGGCTGGACCGAGTGGACGCAGGGCTTCCAGTTCGGCGCGGCCATCCTCCAGTTCGACGCCACGGGCGAGCGCGAGTTCCTCGAAATCGGCCGCGATCGAACCGTCGCGCTCATGGCGCCGCACCTCACCCACACGGGCGTTCACGACCACGGCTTCAATAATGTCAGCACCTACGGAAACCTGCTCCGCCTGATGGCCGAGGGGCGCATCGGGGAAAACCACTGGGAGCGCCGCTACTACGAGCTGGCGTTGAAGTGCTCCGGCGCCGTGCAGGCCGCCCGCTGGTCGCGGACCGCCGATGGCGGCGGCTACATTTATTCCTTCAACGGGCCGCACTCGCTGTTCGTCGATACCATCCGCACGCTGCGCGCGCTGGCGGTCGGCCACCTGCTGGGCCACGCGCTGATGGGCGAGGGCGATCGCAAGATCTCGCTGCTCGACCGGCTGACGGAGCACGCGCGCGCCACGGCCAAGTACGCCGTCTATTACGGCGAGGGCCGCGACATCTATGACGTTCGCGGCCGGGTGGCGCACGAGAGCATCTTCAACACCAACGATGGCAATTACCGCTGCCCCAATTCGCAGCAGGGTTACTCGCCCTTCAGCACCTGGACGCGCGGCCTGGCGTGGGCCATGTGCGGCTTCGCCGAGCAACTGGAGTTTCTGGACACGCTGCCCGACCAGCATCCGGTTCTGGAAATACTCGAAAAGGCCGCCCGCGCCGCGTGCGATTTCTACATCGAGAATACCCCGCCCGATGGTATTCCTTATTGGGACACGGGCGCGCCCGGCCTCGCCCACTTGGGCGACTGGCGCGCCAAAGCGGCGGACCCGTTCAATGCCTACGAGCCGGTTGACAGCTCGGCGGCCGCGATTGCCGCACAGGGGCTGCTGCGGCTAGGCCGCCGTCTCCGCGATGACCGGTACTGGCAAGCCGGCCTGGCGGTCTGCAACACGCTTTTCGACGAGCCCTATCTCAGCACCGGCGACCAGCACCAGGGGCTCATCCTGCACTCGGTCTATCACCGGCCGAACGGGTGGGACGCGGTTCCCGAAGGAGGACGCGTGCCCGCGGCGGAGTCTTCGATGTGGGGCGATTATCATGCCCGCGAGGTGGGACTATACCTCTTGCGCTTAATCGAGAACAAGCCGTACCTGAAGTTCTGGCCGTGAAATGTGCCAACCGCTCTCTTACGTTCGCGGCTCCGATGTGGCTTACTTCTTTCCGCGTTCCATCAACTGCTGCAAATCCAGCAAGTGTTGCGGCCTGTACGTCTTCTTCGACCATCTCGATTCCGGTTCGAATTCCACCCCGACAAAGTATCCGATCTCCCGGAAAACGCAATATCGCACGTGCCCCGCAAACGCATGCTGGGGAGATTTCCAATGGATCTCCGCCTCCAGCGGCACGGCCGTTTCCATTTGCAGGCAGGCGCCGGATGCCGAAATGTCCTCCAGAAGGCCGGTCGCCTTCCGCGTCCTGCCCGCGTGATCTTTCCAGCAGACCTCCACCATGTCTGCGCATAACATGCGAATTTCCGAGCGCCGTTCCTGCATATTTACTCTATCGGCGGGCGAAGCCGCCTCCTTTACGATAAGATGACTTAAGTCCCAGGTAAACATGTACCTACGACTTTCCCTGGCGATCACGCTAGTGGCCATCCTGCTGGCCGACTGCGGGCACAAGAAGCACGCCCGGCGTACGCCCCCACCGCCGGCGCCATCGGCCGCGCCCCAACCGGGCCACACCGAGACCGGTGTGGCCAGTTGGTACGGCCACCCCTACCACGGCCGGCGTGCCGCCAATGGCGAGATCTACGACATGGAGAAGCTGACCGCCGCCCATCGCACTCTCCCCTTCGACACCTGGCTCCGGGTTGTCAACCTCGACAATAGCAGGACTGTGGAAGTCCGCATCACCGACCGCGGCCCCTTTGTCGAGGGCCGCATCATCGA
>PMYB01000080.1:2850-3319 GCA_003170915.1 Bryobacterales bacterium
AGTCCCGCTACGGCTCGGCGCGCCTGATCCAGCGCGCGGATACCCCCGATTTGTGGCGCGTGCTGGCCGGCTCCGAGGCCACCGAGGAGGGCGCCAACGGCCTGGCTGAACGGATTCGTAAAGAAAGAGGTGAGAAATCCGCCGCCTTCGTTGTACGAGTTGATTCTATGTAGTCTATGGAGTCGAGGTGTCCCATGAATCGGCTCGCGACGGGCTGCGCTCACGGTTTGGTGGGCCAGTCGCCGCAGATCAGCGCCCTCCGGCGGCTCATTACGAAGGTTTCGCGCAACCGGCTTTCGGTGCTGCTGCTGGGAGAGAGCGGCACCGGCAAAGAGGTGGTGGCGCGGGCCGTGCACAACGCCAACCCGCGCGGTGAGTTCGTCCCCATCGACTGCGGCTCGCTGGTCGGCACGCTCATGGAAAGCGAGTTGTTCGGCCACGTCAAGGGCGCTTTCAGCGGCGCCGTCGA